>DASULB010000510.1:0-3463 GCA_036278455.1 Chitinophagaceae bacterium
ATCTCATTTTTATCCTCCAGGTTATTAAAGATTTTGCCCTTCCCGTCTGAAACGGCAAATTCAGGGCTTCCTCCCAAAGAAATTGTTCCGACAACCTTTAAGGATTTTGCATCAATGACCGTTGAATTCTGGCTATCACCGTTAAACGTAAATACCTCTTTGGAATAAGGATCGTAAACGATGCAGTCAGGGTCTTTGCCCGTCACCGGTATCGTTGCTATCGTCTTCAAAGAGGACAGGTCAAATGCCGTGACGGCATTTCCTTTTCCATTACTGATAAATCCTCTGTTCAGACCATAGGCAATCGCGATCCCGTGCACACCCTGCAACCCTTTTATAGTGGAGGAAACCGTTTGTTTAACCGTATTGATCACGTCCACCTGATCGCCGTGGGAAACAAACAAACGCTGATGAACCGTATCCATTGCCAGGTAATCCCACCCGCCATTTCCGGGAACATGAATGCTTTTTTCAAAATGGTACGGTCCATTCAGTGACTGTGCACGGGTAATCACCGGCAGGCAGCCGGTAATTGCCAGCATGAACACTAAGCGAAGCGCTCTTTTCATGGTATAAAAATTAAAAAGCCAACAGGAATGACCATGCAAAGCTAAGGAGTATTTCTGAAGGAATGCTGAATACACACCAATTGGAAGCACACGGCTGATTTTCAGGAACCGAATTCCACTTCGAACCGGTGCATATTATTTTTGTATTGATAGCGAATAATGTAATGACAGCGATCCGTTATCTGTTTTACGATGGCCAATCCGATCCCATTGCCTCCCGGGAATCCGGAATCACCTCGCTGAAACCGCCGAAAGAGCTTTTCTTCGGGGAATGGTAAAGGGTCTCCCGAATTACTGATCTCAAAACGCCGCGCAAAGAGGTTTATGGCCACACGTCCATCTGGAGGAGAATGCTGAAGGGCGTTGTTCAGCAGGTTGGAAAACAAAATATCCATTAGCACAGGGTTCGCTTCGATGACGACGTCCTGGTAGATTTCAGACAGGGACAACCGTTTCAGCCTTATCTGCATTTCCAGGGGATTTAACAATCGTCTGACAACAGCTGTTATATGAATTTCCCCCAGTTCTGTGAACTGGTTGTTTTCAATCTTTGCCAGTAACAACAATCCTTTGTTCAATCTGGACATACGAAAAACAGCCTCATTCAACTCCTGGATAAGTTTTGCCTGTTGGAAGTTAAGGTTCTCGGTCTGCATCAGCAGCTCCAGTTTGGCCTGTAAAGTGGCCAAAGGGGTCTGCAACTCATGGGAAGCATTTTCCGTAAATTCCTTTTGTTGAAGGTATGTCCGGTAGGTCCGGTCCGTCAATTGGCTAATAGAGCGGTGAAGGTCCTTAAATTCTTTGATCTTTGTAGACGCCAGCTGCAAAGACGGCTTCTTCTCAAGGCTAAATTGCCGCAACTGGTCCAAAGCCTGGTAAAATGGCTTCCATAGCTTTTTGGATTGTCGCCGGTTGATCCACAGAAGGCCACCCAGAATGACGATCATCACCATGATTACGGTAAGTACGATGCCCTGAATAAGGTCTTCTATATCGATCATGGAAATTCGAAATATGACGGGGTATACCCTGTTCCCATTGACAATAACGGTATGTAACTCCCTGAATGGCTCCTCCTGGCCACTTATGGTACTGTACCGCAGTTTGGTAACCTTTCGATCATTAGCCTTTATATCAACGGGAGCATATACCACGATCTCATTGTTGATGTTATGCCAGGGCAAGTTGGCAACAATCTCCGGATGCGATTTTAATTGTACTTCAAATCGTGCTTTGCGATCCTGTAAGGCTTCATCCACGTCCTGTACACAAAGAGCCTGGATAATAAAATAAAAAACAGGAACGGCTACCACCATCACGAGCAGGGAATAAACAAGGTAGCTTTTGACGGTGCGTTGCAGTAATTTCATATTGCCTGCATTTTATATCCCATGCCATAACGGGACTGAATGTAATCCACGCAGCCTGCGTCAGTAAGCTTTTTTTTAAGATTCTTTATGTGGGCATAGATGATATCATATTGCAAAAGCCACTCCGCATCATCACCCAGGATATGCATGGCGATGGCGTTTTTAGAGACCACCTTATTTTTATTGGCAGCCAGAAATAACAGGAGGTCATATTCCGTTGGCGTGAGTTGCAATTCCTTCTCATGGGCCGTTACCTTTTTTGCCTGCAGGTCTATGGTAAGTTCATTAATGACCAAAAGATTGTTACCACCATAATTTTTTCTGCGGATGACGGACGCCACCCGTGCGCCTAATTCAGCCAGGTGAAATGGTTTAGCCAGATAGTCGTCTGCGCCGGATCGAAGCCCGTTCACTTTATCATCTATCGAATCACGCGCGGAAATAATAATCACACCATCGCCTTGGTCGTTTGTTTTCAGCTCCTCCAGCAACTTTAACCCGCTTCCGCCCGGAAGGGTAATATCCAGTAAAATACAATCATAATGATGCAGGTCCAGCTTTTCCTGCGCCGTAGCGAAATCATAAGCTGTCTCACAGCGATATTGCTCACCCGTTAAATAGGCCACCATACTGTCGGAAAGGGGCCTTTCATCCTCTATGACCAATAGTTTCATTTAATATTTGTATGAGAGATATTGTCACAAATTACGATCTAAATGTTGAAGAAATACTGAAGATCGTCTTATTGCAGCACGGTTCCTATGGAGATGGCTGAAGACCACCCATATCACCTTCAATTGAGGAGGGATGCGGTCCCTACTGTCGGATAGCACCGAACCTCCGGCCTTAATATCGTAAAAATACAAAGGAGGTCGTTGCCCCACAACCCTGGTGGTACGCTCCGTCGAATTCACCTTGTGATTGCCATCGGACTGCTATGTGTACGGAAAGGAATTCCTGTTAGACAATATGAGAACGGTAACCTGTAACCGCAACAAACAACTTATTACCCACTCCCATGAATGGCGGGGATCGGATTACTAAACCGGGTGAAGTTTATAAAAAGCAATGTACACAGCATGCAGTTACCCTTTCATTGCATTGATCATATCCTGCAATAATGCATTTTTCTCCTTTTCACTCTTCAACAGCGCCTCATACAACCTCTTGTTTTCTGAGAGTGCTTCAAGCCATTTCTCAAGTGGGTTAAATGTAAAATAACAGGTACCTCCATTATTGGGACCTTGGTTATTAGCTCCCTGGTTATTAGACCCGTCATAATTATGCTGAATGTTCATCATCGCGGCGTCCTCATCAAAATTCCGAATAGCTTCTGTAGGTACTTTCAGTACATCCGCGATCTGCTGTAACAACTCGGCATCAATTTCCTCCTTTTGCTCCAGCATTGAGATTTTTTTCTGATTCCATGCATCGCCGAGATCCAGGGCCAATGCCTCCTGTTTGATGCCCAGCATTTCCCGGAAACGCTTTACATTCCGGCCTTGGTGAATTGTCTTAGGCATA
>DASULB010000511.1:0-9083 GCA_036278455.1 Chitinophagaceae bacterium
ATCCTGCAAGAGATAAAACGCCCCTATGGGGTGACCCACCGTGGTCAGGGTGGCGTAATAGTTGTTATCGATCCTTCCGCCGGCAATGGGCTTGCCCCCTGCCAGGGAAGTCACTTCATTGTGAAGGGTGGCAAAGTTACCGGTCAATTTGTAAGCCAGTTTTCGGTTTACCTCATGGCTATAGGTCACCTCCAGCTCCAGTCCTTTATTTTTTACTTTCCCGGCGTTCTCCGTCGGGCTGCCCGCGCTGCCGGCACTGCTGGGCTCCGGAATGGAAAGCAGCATATTGGAAGTGTTCTTGATAAAGTAATCGGCGGTTACCTGCAAGGCGTCGTTAAATAAACCCAGGTCCAGGCCTACATCCGTTTGGGTACTGGTTTCCCATTTCACCTCCGGGTTTCCCTTTGAAGTGATGGTGTATCCCTCCGTCGGCGTTCCGCCGAACGGGTAGTAAAATCCGCCGGAGACAATAGACGCGTAAGGGTAATTGCCAATATCCTGATTACCCAACTGCCCGACGCTGACCCTCAGTTTAAGCAGGGATATCTGCTTTACGCTTTTCATGAAATTTTCCTTGTCAATGCGCCATCCGGCGGACCCTGAATAAAAATTACCATACTGGTTCCCCTTAGATAACCTGGAAGATCCATCCCGGCGCATGTTAAAATTCACAAGGTATTTGTCAGCATACTGATAGCCGATCCTGCCGAATAATGAGAAGAGGGCCCAATGCGATTCATTGCCACCATTCAGCTGGTTGCTCAATCCGTTATCAAGATACCTGAAATCGTTACTCTGATCCACATAATGCTGACGGGAAGCCGACATCCCCTGCACATCGTCTTTGACAGCCTCGGTCCCCGCCAGGATAGTAAGTTCATTCTGGTCGCCGAGCGAAAGGTGATAGGTGGCTGTATTGGTCCAGTTGTAATTGAGCTCATGATTACTGGATTGTGCGAGGCTGTTGGGGGAGTTGATAAACCGGTCGATCCCCCATGTCTGGAAAAATTGTTTGTAATCATTCAGTATGAGGTTGATCCCGATGTCTGATTTCAGGGTCAGCTCGGCGATGGGATTAAATTCCAGATAGGCATTCCCCAGCAAGGTGTAAGCATTGTAATTACGGTCATAGGTATCGGCATAACCCACCGGGTTATACCCATCGCCAAAGAAGTCAGTGGGATTTGGCAGATCCACAAATTGACCGGCCTTATTATAGACCGGGGTGGCAGGCGTCCTGAATAAGGCATAACGCACCACACTTGCCCCCGGATTGCCGCTGCCATATCCGTCTCCGGAACTTCCGACCTCCTTTCTTTTCGCGTAGGCAAGGTTGATGTTGGTACCGATCCTGAACATCTTTGACAACCGGGAGGTAACGCCCGTATGAATATTAAAGCGCTGAAAGGCGGAGTTCTCTATCAGGCCTTTCTGCTTAAAATAATTGGCGGAAACGATGTACCTGGAGTTTTCATTTCCACCGCTCACCGATAACTGGGTATTGGTGATCAAAGCAGGCTGCAGGATCTCTTTCAGCCAGTTCACATCGGGTAAGGTATCCAGCATTCCCGCAGGGATCTGTGGCCTTCCGTCCGTGATGGCTGCAGTATTAAAGGCTTTGACGTACTGCTTCGTGTTGGCCATCTTGATCAGATGCCCGTGGGTTTGTATGCCCGTATAATTACTGAAACTCAGACGCGCCTTACCCGATTTCCCTTGTTTTGTGGTAATGATGACCACACCGTTGGACGCCCTTGAACCATATATGGCCGCCGACGAGGCGTCTTTCAGAATGTTGATGCTTTCAATGTCGCCCGGCGCGATCTCATTGATGCCATCCTTTGTCGGAACCCCGTCAATGATGTAGAGGGGGTCATTATTGTTGATCGTCCCAACGCCTCTTATTCTCACGGCGATGGGAGCACCCGGGGCACCCGTCTGTTCCGTAATGGCAACACCCGATGCTTTTCCCTGCATGATCTGGTCCACACCCCCTACAGGAATATCCCTGATATCATCAGGATTAATCACGGAAACCGCTCCGGTAAGGTCCTTCTTTTTCGTCGTCCCATATCCCACCACCACCAATTGATTCAATGATGATACCGCCTGCTTCAATACGATATTGATCTCCTTTCTTCCCTGTACCGGGACTTCAATGGTTACATAGCCGATATAGGAGACGATCAGGACCGCATCATCAGGCACCGTGATGGCATAGTGCCCGGTCGCGTCCGTAACGGTACCGGATTGACCGGTTTTCTCCTGGACGGTGACGCCCACCAGGGGGTTGCCCAGGCTGTCCGTTACACGCCCTGTCAACTGGACCGGGGCGGGGACTTCCGCGGGTGGCGAAACAGCCGCGGGCTTTCGCTTGACGATAATGGCCTTACCGGTCAGTACATAGGTAAAAGGCTGGTCCCTGAAACAGATCTCCAGCACCTTTGTCAGCGGCTCATTCACCGCGTCAATCGTCACCTTTTTCGCCTGTTGTAACAGATCATACCCGTAGACGAACTGGTAACCGGTCTGCTGGTGGATCTGTTTAAATACTTTTTCAAGCGGGACATTCTTTTCCTTTAGTGTAACCTGTTGGGCATAGCTGCTGGCACTTACCTGGAGACAGGTAATGGTTAAGAGCAGGACCGTGAGCTTCATAACTAAAAGATTTCGTTTAGCCAGACGGACTCCCCTCCGGGGAACCTTGCCATAATGGATTAATTGCATAAATTGCAGTGTTTGGATTTTGAAAATGGATCAATTGTCTTTTAACCGGGATTCTTGTTTCCTGCTTATCCAGGCGATCGCCGGGAGCGCTCCAACGCTTCCGGTTTTTTGCTGGGATGGGCGGTTCTTATAAGTAGCATTAAGTATCATTGTATCGCATAGCGTATCTTTTTAAAGGTCATCAATTTAAAAGGTCGTAACCATTTTTCCCTTTCAGCGGTTCTTATTTTAAGGCATCACCACCACCTCTTTGTCCCTGATCTTAAAATGTACCTCTCCGGTAGCTTCCAGCATGCCCAATATTTGTGATATATTATTATCACGGCTCATGATCGCCCCGAAATAATGGATCCGCAGGTTCTTTTCATAATGGATATCCACATCGTACCACCTGGATAAGCGCTGCATGATCGCATGCAGGTCTGCCTTATCGAACCGGAAATAACCATTCTTCCAGGCAATGGCCTGCTGCACATCCGCTTCAGGGTTCAGTTGCAACTCTCCCGATACATCAGATTGCGCCTGCTGACCCGGTTGCAACTGCAGCGTTTTACCGGCGCCTTTCACCTGCAGGCTGCCATCTACCAGCGTGGTCACAACACTTTTCTCATCCCTGTAAGCATGCACATTGAAAGAGGTTCCCAGTACTTTTATATTTTGTATGGCCGTATGCACGATGAAGGGGTGGGTGGCATCCGTATGCACTTCAAAATAAGCTTCCCCTTCCAACGTCACGGCACGCGTCGCTCCGGTAAAAACAGAGGGATATACCAGCTTGGTAGCCGCATTGAGCCAGACTTTTGTGCCATCGGAGAGTACCAGCCTGTACTCCCCGCCACGCGGTGTCGAGAGCGTATAACGGATCGGCGTGTCATCGGCGATCCTTACATTTCCCTTGCTGATGCGCACCTTGTTGCCGGCGAGCGTGAAACTGGTATCCTTTTTATCCAGCACCACCTGCAGGCCACCCGCCTGCAATACTGCTTTGGTACTCCCCGGATGGATATCATTTTGATAATGCGTTGCGCTACGCACGACCACTTTGGCCGGCAGGGGTTGCCTGCGGGAATACACATACAGGCTTCCGCCAGCCGCCAGCAGGATCAATACAGCCGCGGCCACGTGGTACCAGCGGATGCGTCTGACGGGCGTAACCTTTTCCCCCACCCGGTCCAGTACGCGCCTGTAAAGATCTTCCCAGTTTACTTCCGGAAACTTCTCACCGGCATGGGACCGGATCAACGCGTTGATATGGTCATTGATAACGGAATCTCCTGAACCCGCGGCTATCCACTCAAATAATTCACGTTCCTCCGCGTCGGTGGCCGTCTGAAAAGTATAAGCCCGCAGCAAATAATCGATTCTTTCTCGGGAAAGTGACATGGTGATAATTTTGTTGAGTGCCTGGGTTTTATAGTAAGAGTGCCGCGCCGGAAAATTGTACTAGGCTGACAGGCATTTTTTTTTGAAAGGCGGCATTTTCGTCCGTTCGTCCTGCTCAGAAAGCGATGGATCTTCTCAGAGTAAACACGCCAGCAGGGAAAGCGCCCTGTTAAAATGGGAGCGGATGTATTTCAGGGCTTTGAGCAGGTGGTTTTTGACCGTATTGGGCGAGATGTGCAACTGATCGGCGATCTCATCGCGGCTAAAGCCTTCCTGCCTGCTCAGTTGATAAACCAGTTGTTGCTGTGGGGGAAGGTGTTGAATAATATCATCAAGTATTTGCCGGTTTTCCTTGTCTGCCAGGATATCTTCGGTAGGGCTTTCACTCTCTGCCATGCGCCAGGTAACCCCTTGTTTCAGCTTTTTTTCCAAAGCCAGTTTTCTGAAGTGCTTTTTGATATTGTTATGGACGATGGCAAGAAGATAAGCAGAAGGATACTGCACCTCGGACAAAGCCGTCCTTTGCAGCCAAAGCGTTACAAAGACATCCTGCACGATCTCCTCAGCGATATCTGAAGATCGCGTCATTTTCAGCGCCGCCGCAAAGAAACGGTCTTTATAATGATCGAAGATCATCCGGAAAGCCTTCTCGTCCCCCCGGGCAATGCGCTTTAATAAATCTCTTTCATGTAAAGCATTTTCATCCATCGGCAACATCGTCAGACAGATGTAAATATAAGCAGAAAAAGAGGAACAAAAAATTCGGTTTGCGGCGCCTGTCCCTTCCCCGCTAAACGCGCTGAAAAAGAACCTCCGTCCAGCCACGTTTCCTCATCCGCGCCGACGGCTTACAGATCACTGAAAGTACCGGCGGGGATATGGGATCTGTAAAAAAGATAAAAATACCCTCCCCTCTAAATATAGCCTGCAACCCTAAAACAGGAACGCCTGTGGGGAGGAACTTCAAGGCATGCATCCCCACAGGCGTATCCCGGATAAAAGGCCCTCAGGTGATCCGGACTGTCCTGACAAATACCCCGCGCAACCAGCGGGAATGTTTACCCGAAAAAAAGACCGGCAGGATGCCTCCTTTTCCCTTCGTACCCGCAGGACTATGCGACGGGTAACTCTTTGGGCTCACTTCTCTCTATATGTTTCATGTTGTCATCCAGCGGCGTCATCTTCGGCATGATCAGGTGAATCATCAGCAAACAAATAAGATACATACTACCGGCGATCAGAAAGGCAAAGAGAAAGCCCGTCTTGCTACTGTTGTCCAGCACACTGCCCAGTACATAAAAAGCCAGGATACTGGCACCGGCGCCGACCATGCCACCGATACCCACCACGGAAGCCGTAGCTTTTTTAGGAAATACATCGGATACCAGGGTAAAGATGTTCGCCGACCATGCCTGGTGACCGCTGGCGGCCAGTCCGATCAGTATTACAGAAATCCACTGATCATCTGTCTGGGTAGCAAAGATCACCGGTAAAACAACGATGGCGCAAATAAAAAGCGTGGTTTTGCGTGCTCTATTGATCGGCCATCCTTTCTTAATCAGTGCCGATGACAACCAGCCGCCGAAAACACTGCCTACATCCGCCATCACATATATGATAATGAGTGGTAAAGCCAGCTCTTTTAACTGAAGGCCAAATTTATCATGAAGAAAGATACTGCCCCAAAAAAGATAAAACCACCAAACAGAATCTGTCAGTTTAGCAACAGCAAACGCCCAGGTCTCTTTGACAGGTAACACTTTTCTCCAGGGAATTTTTTGCGTGGTCTCTTTCACCGAATCACTCAGGATATAGGTAAGTTCTTTTTCCGATATTTTTTTATGATTTTCTGGCCGTTTGTAAGTACGCCACCATAAAATAACCCAAATGACACTCAGGGAGAATGTAATGAGAAAAGCATAACGCCAGTTGGTACCGTCATTGAGGACAAACAAAGGGATGATGAGGGGTATAAGTGTGGCTCCCACATTCGTCCCGGCGTTAAAAATACCGGTAGCGAATGCCCTTTCTTTTTTCGGAAACCATTCAGCCACTGTTTTAATACAGGCAGGGAAATTTCCTGATTCCCCGATCCCCAAACCAAAGCGGGCCACCGCAAATCCAATCCACCCCATCGATTTTGTTACAAATGAATGCGCCAGGCTGAAGATTGCCCAAATACCGATGGACAACGTATAACCGATCTTGGTTCCAAACTTGTCAATCAGTCCTCCCATCACCAGCATGCCAATAGCATAGGCCAGCATGAAAGATTCGGTGATGTAACCATATTGCGCATTGGTCCAATGAAATACATGGTCCTGCAGGGTAGGTGCCAGCACGCCGATGATGCTGCGATCCATGTAGTTAATGGTAGTGGCCATGAATAGCAGCGCCAGAATGCGCCACCGGTATCCGCCGATCTTTGTTTTCTCCATGCTATAACTTTTTTTGAATGGATTGAATAATTTGTAAAACCTGCCGTGTCAGGGCAGTGATATCCGTATAAGCTCGCCGCTCCAAAAGAGATTTACTGATGAGTTTGCTGCCCATGCCCACTGCGCATACCCCCGAGGCAAACCAGCCTGCAATATTGTCCTCGCTGGTATCCACACCACCGGTAGGCATAAACAACAAGCCGGGGAACAGTGTTTTGATGGCGCTTACAAATCCCGGACCCAGCAGGTTGCCGGGGAAAAGCTTGATCATTCTGGCGCCCATTGTCTCGGCTTTGATGATCTCCGAAGGTGTCATACAACCCGGGATCCAAAGCATCTTTTCCGCATCGGCCTCCTTCGCCACACTTTCCACCAGGCCGGGACAGACGATGTAGTCCGCGCCGCCATCCATGAATGCCTTTGCCATCTCACCGTTTTTAATGGTTCCGACGCCCAGGTACATTCCGGTTAATTCCTGATCGCAGACCCTGCGCAAGGCCTTAAAATTTTTCAGCGCAGCTTCTCCCCGGTTGGTATATTCCACCGCCCGGATACCCGCCGCGTATAAAGCCTTCAATACCTCGATGCTTATTTCGGCATCCTGGTGAAAGTAAAGCGGCAATACCCCCTGTTCAGGGATCAATTGCAACAGTTCGGCTTTTTTATCCATTGTCTTTGTCTTTTATCTTGTCCTTGTGATTTTTTGCAAACAGATCACGGGTGCTTACCGTTTCACCTTAACGACCATCTTTCTGATCATTCCGTCTCCGATCATGGGCGCATGCACATCTTCCGGGAAGAAAATCACAAACTGCCCTTCCTTCAACTGAAAATACATATCCGGGCGGTCGTCAAAAAAGGTAACATCCTTCTCCGCGTTGTAGGGCGCCTGGGGATGACTGCAGGTATTTCTGGATTTCCAGCCCATTTGTTCGGTCCCTGAAATACACACCTGGATATCAATATGCCGGTCGTGCGCTTCAAATTTAGCATCGGCCGCCTTCACGCCATTTTTGGCGGAAACGGCGGCATGCAGCTGCGGCTCTGCTATCGGGTACTTCCCTGTTTCCATCAGGTCCAGCTGCTGGTCCCGGATAAAATCGAACGCCGCCTGGAAATTTTCGTGCAACGCCGTATACTGTGCGTAATTATCCAATGTATCTATGATCATACTGTTTTTGCTTTTTGATTGCTCCCTTCTCCGGCCGGGCGTCATTCTCATCAAAATACGCGCGGGACGGAATGGATGCTGTTGGTATTTATCGTTGTACGCGGCCTGAGGCGTCACCCTTCATTAATCCTTTCACATCCGATAAGGTGGCATGATTCAGATCCCCCGGAATGGTATGCTTCAACGCGGAAGCCGCCACCCCGAATTCGGCTGCATCCGCCATGGACATCTCACTGACCAGGCCGTAGATGAAACCGCTGGCAAAGGAGTCCCCGCTGCCTACCCGGTCCACGATCCGGACTTCGTAGCGGCGGCTGTGGTAAAATTCATTGCCGTCATATACCAGTGCACTCCAGCCGTTATCCGACGCGCTATGGCTCTCACGAAGCGTGGAGGCGATGTATTTGAAACCGAATTTTTCCTTCATCTGCTTAAAGACGTCTTTATAACCCCCCAGGTCCAACTGCCCTTTGGTCACATCGGTATCCTTACTTTTAAACCCTAATGTGGTTTCAGCGTCTTCTTCATTACCGATGCATACATCCACATTTGCGCAAAGCCGTGTCATGACCTCCCTGGCTTTTTCTTTGCTCCATAGTTTTTTCCGGTAATTCAAATCGATGCTGGTGGTGATCCCCTTTGCCCGGGCGGCCTTCAGCGCGGCTTCCGTAAGGGCTGCCGCCTTATCACTCAGCGCCGGGGTGATGCCGGTGGTATGGAACCAGACGGCGTCCTCAAAAATTTCATCGAAATCAAATTCACTGACCTCCGCCTCTGTGATGGAAGCATCCGCGCGGTCATAGATGACCTGGGAAGCGCGCATCGCCGCGCCGGTCTCCAAAAAATAAATGCCCAGGCGTTTTCCGCCCCTGGCGATGTAACGGGTATCCACCCCATAACGGCGGATATGGTTGATGGCCGCCTGGCCCAACGCGCCTTCGGGGACCTTGGTCACAAAAGTACCGTTCAACCCGTAGTTGCAAAGCGCGGTGGCCACGTTGGCTTCCCCGCCGCCATAAGTAACATCAAAACTGTCAGCCTGAACAAACCGCTGATAGCCGGGAGTTGATAAGCGCATCATAATTTCTCCCAGGGTCACTACTTTTTTCGACATAAACGATATTATAGAGGTTTAAAAAAAATTTAACAAGATCAGGTGAAACGCAGCCGGGCCGGCAAAAACATTTCGCGCCTTCATCGCCCCGATTCACTTTCACGGTTGCGCTGAGAATTACCAGTTGAAGTAATCCCCGGCATTGTTATAACAAATATCACGGATCATGCTCCCCAGCCACTGCTGGTCATTTGGTAACAATCCGGCCTGTACATCCTTGCCAAACATATTGCACAACAACCGCCTGAAA
>DASULB010000512.1:0-9236 GCA_036278455.1 Chitinophagaceae bacterium
AGATGAAAAACTATCTAAACACTATGTTGCATAATTAAATAATCATTACACTAGTGCTGCCGCTCCGATAATTGTATATACCATTAGTGAAGAACCGGACCTTTGCTCGGCGAAACATTGAGATAGTATTTACCGTATTTAATTTGCAGGTTCACGGAAGTACGGGTATTGAGCCCTGATGATCTGTGGTTCAGCAAAAATACGCACATCAGTTAAGGCACCTGTGACCCATGGCGGGCCACAAAAAACTGCAACTGCAAATGATCAATTCAAAAGTGGCGTCAAGAATGTCTTTCTCCTAGTAATGTGGATTTTGTTTGGCTTTTGTATTGGCCTGCAATTCCGTAATGGGGATGGGAAGGTACTCATTTTTCCCCTTGATAAAATTGGCTGCGCCCAGGGCGCCATGGGCGACCAGGTTCTCCTTGAGGGTACCCCAACGTTGCAGGTCATAAAAACGGGTTCCTTCGTCGGCGAATTCAATGATCCGCTGGTGCTCTATTTCTTTGGCCATGCCGGCCTTCGACAAGCCGGCAATCAGGGGAACCAGTTTGGCCCGGGTCCGGACGGTGTTGACAAAGGGGACCGCCTCCAGTGTGCGTCCCAGATTATTGAGTGCTTCGGCGTGCATCAGCAGCACATCGGAATAACGCAGCACCCGCAGGTTTTTCCCCGAGTACTCGCTCAGGTGGGTGCCGAGTTCCCATTCATTGTATTTAGCCCATGCCACCTTATTGGATCCGGCACCAAACAATTGTTCGTAGGTCTGTCCGTAATAGGTCAGCCCGCCGTCTTTCCAGATGACGGTGGCATACATTCTGGGGTCCAGTTTCCCTCCCAACGTCTTTTCCTTCATCAGCTCACCCATCAAGAACTGGTTGGGGTAACATTCATACCATCCTCCTGCCTCCGACGGGGCTTCTTCATAATTCCGGGGACTCTCCAGCGTCTGCCCCTTAAAAGAGCCCTTTGCATAGTTCACTTCCAGAAGCGATTCTTCACTGAAATCATGGTCTTCCCGGAAGACATCGGCATAATCGGGTAAAAGCGAATAAGTCTTGGACTTGATGATCCGGTCGAAGGTGTCGGAGGCCTCCTGCCATTTGCCCATGTACAGGTAACTTTTGCCGAGGAATCCCAGGGCAGCGCCCTGGGTAACACGGCCCTGGTTGTCCGCATCATAAGTAGTTGGCAGCGCTGCTGCCGCGTCGGTGAAATCCTTGACAATCTGCGACCAGGTATCTGCCGGGGCCGCCTGGGCCTGTGCATATTCGCTGCTGTCTTTGGGAACGGTCAGGATCAGCGGTACGTTCAGGTAATTGGTGACCAGCGAGAAATAGAAGTAGCCACGCATGAACTTGGCCTCGCCGATGAGCCGCGTTTTTTCGTCGGCATCCATCTTGGCAATACCCGGGATATTATCGATCGCCTGGTTGGCGCGGAAAATCCCCTTGTAATTCAGGTTCCACAATCCCGAGACGATCGCGCTGGCATCCGTGGTGGTAAACAGCGCCAGGGTCCACCAGTCGGGAACGTCATGGGTAATGCCGATATCATCCCCGCGGTACAGTGCGGCAACCATACGGTTATACCAGTTATCGGCACAGGACCAGGAGGCCTGCCCCAGAAATACCTGGTAAATTCCGGTTACATTGGCTTCCGCGTCGCCGGCACTTTGCCAGAAATTAGTGGGGGTCAGGGTATTGGGGTTATTCAGATCCAGCAGCTTGGAACAACTTGTCAAAAGCGCCGTGCCACCGATCATTCCCTTACCTATCAGACTGATAAATTCTTTTCTTTCCATGATTTATGGTTTTGCTTGGTTCAAAAATGTAGTGAGATCCCGCCGCTGACCGTCTTGGCCACAGGGTACAGCCCCTGATCCAACCCACGGTTCATTAATCCATCACCGGAATAACTGGGGTCATAGCCGGGGTAATGGGTAATCGTCCACATATTATTGGCGCTCACATAGATGCGGAGATCAGAAATCCCGAGTCTGTCAAGCGTGCCTTTAGGGAGCGTGTAACCCAGCTGCAGGGTTTTCACGCGCAGGTAGGAGGCATCATAAAGAAACCTGTCGGAAGGATCCGAATTGTGGTTGGGATCATTAAAGGAAAGTTCAGGCACCTTGGTGTTGGTGTGATCCGGTGTCCAGGCATCCAGCAGGTCGGTGGAGAAATTGTAATCCAGGGTGCCGCGGTTGGTGATCCAGCTGTTGGTGTCAAACATCTTATTGCCTTCGGTGCCCTGGATGAAAAAGGTAAAATCAAAATGCCTGTACTGCGCACTAAAGTTTAACCCGTAGGTGAATTTCGGGAAGGGACTGCCACTGTAGGCCACATCGGAACCGTTGATAATACCGTCCTTATTAACGTCGATGTAACGCACATCACCGGGTTTGGCGGCGGGCTGCAGCAGGTCGCCCTTGTCATTTTTCCATGCCTGGACCTCCGCGGTCGACTGGAACAGGCCGTCCGTCTGCTTGGTAAAAAAGGCGCCGATGGGATATCCCACCTGGGCCGCAGTGACGGCGCTGGTGGATGCCCGGTGCGGCACTGAACCATAGATGACCTGGTCGGCAAAACCAAGCGCCACTACCTCATTTTTGATGGTGGAGAAATTGGCAGTAATGCTATAGGTGAAGGCCTGGCCGGTCTTTTGGGGATGATAGGTCACACTGGCATCAAAACCTTTGTTCTGCAACTTCCCGGTATTGACCAGGGGCGCGGTGACCGTTCCGGTGGAGGGCGGAATCGGCACGTTCAATAGCACATTATCCGTATTATCCACATAATAATCCAGCGTCAGGCTCAGGCTGTTCAGCAGATCGATGTCCAGTCCTACATCCAGGTCCTCGGTGGATTCCCATTTGATGCCGGCGTTCGCGAAATTCTCGATCGCGGCGCCCGTGGCAAATTCACTGCCGAACAAATATCCCAGGTAAGTAGAATAAGTGATGGAAGGAATGTAATCGTAATTGTCATTCGGCTGGTTACCCAGAACGCCATAACTGCCCCTGAGTTTCAGGTTCTGGATGGTGGTCTTCAACGACTGGAAAAAAGGTTCGTTACTGATGCGCCAGGCAGCCGAGGCCGATGGGAAGACCCCGTAACGGTTGACAGAGCCGAACCGGGAAGATCCGTCGCGTCGTACATTGGCCGTCAGGTAATACTTGTCATTATAGGAATAAAGCAGCCGGCCCAGTATGGAGGCCATATCCCACTGGTATTCGTTGCCGCCGGCGCTGATGGAATAACCGGTCCCCGCGCTGATTACCCGGAGACTGTTGTTGGGGAAGCCCGTCATGTTGCCGGTAGTGCTGCGGTTGTAGTCCTCCTCGGAGGTATATCCCACAAGCAGATCAATGTTGTGTTTGCCAAACTGCTGTTGATAATCCAGCGTATTTTCGATCAGCCAGTGCCTGGTGCGCTGGCGGTTTTCTCCCAGGGTCGCCCGGATGTTCTGGCGCTGTGTTGACATATAATAGGTGGGCGTATAGTTTTGGCTGTAGCCATTCCATACCCGGTAGCCCACATTGAGCTTGTAGGTGAACCTTTTCAGGAAACGGACCGAGCCATAGACATCCATGTTCATCTCATTGTTATGATTCGTATTGTCCTGCATCTCAAGCAACCCGAGCGGATTGAAGGCCTGGGTGGAGAGATACGGCGGCGCGCCGCCGTATCCCCCGTCATTGGCGGTATCATGAACGGGTATGATGGGTTGGGCCAGCACGATCTGCTGGGTCAAGTCCTTGTCGCCCCCGCCGGGGAAAGTACGCTGGTTCACATCAGTCCAGCTCAGGCTCTCGCCAAAGGTAACGGGACCGGTAGTCTGTTGCCCGTTAAAATGAAAAAGAGCTTTTTTGTACCAGGTGGACCTGGCGATGCCCTCCTGGTCATTATAGGCACCCGATACCCGGAAGGTGGCGTTTTCACTGCCACCCGAGATGCCCAGGTAGGCGTTGTACAGCGGCGCACTCCTGTAAATGATATTTTGCCAGTCGGAACCTTTTCCCAGGGAAGAAGGATCGGACAGCGCGTCAAAAGGGTCCAGGCCCGCCGTCTTGTGCAGGGCGTTGTCCAGGATGGCATATTGTTCCGCGTTGGCGACCGATATGAACTTCTGGGGTGATTGTACGCCATAGGAGGCATTGACATCAATATTCACTTTGCCTGCCTCTCCCTTTTTGGTGGTGACAATCAATACGCCGTTGGCCGCGCGGGAGCCATAAATGGCCGCCGCGGCGGCATCTTTCAACACCTGCATGGAGGCAATGTCCGCCGGGTTTACATTGTTCAGGTCACCCGGAGCGCCATCAATGATCACCAGGGGATTGTTGTTGCCAAAAGTATTTGATCCGCGTACGCGGATGTTGATATCCGCGCCGGGCGAGCCACTGGAGGGCGAGACACTCAAACCGGGTGTGGTGCCTTCCAGGGCAGCAGCGGCATTGGGTAATACGGCGTTCGTCTGAAGTTCCTGGATATTGACGCTGGCGATGGAGGAACTCAGATCACTTTTCTTCTGGGTACCATAACCGATCACCACCACATTGTTCAACGACACTGTACTTAACTCCAGTACGACGTTTACCACTTTTCTACCCTCTACCGGAACCGTCTTTTCCGCATACCCTACGGAGGAAACGACAAGTGTTGCGCCGGCCTGGCTCAGTTGCAGCGAATATTTCCCCTGGGCGTCTGTCGCGGTCCCGGCCGAAGTGCCTTTTACGCCCACGGTGGCACCCACAAGCGGTGTCCCGTCAGCGGAGGTCACGGTTCCCTGGACGGTATGCTGGCCATAGGCAGTGGTAAAAGATAAGGTGGCAGCTAAAAAGACGATGGCGTGTACGATCTTTTTCATGGGACTGAAGTTTATGGTCTCTTGTAATTGGAATGCTGTTTTTCAATAATAATTTTAATGGGGTACCTCATGAGGGCAGGAGGTAAGTTGATAAACCCGCCGTTGTCCCGTGAGCAAAGTAATGTATAATGGCGCTGGTGGAGATACCATCTGGTATTGCTTAACTATAGACCACCGCACTCCCCTGATTTCAGGCTAATTAATTTCAGGTTAAAATGATACGTAAAGTGTGCTTTGATCGCATGCCACAAGCGCGTGCCCCCATCGCATACCATTTATCAAGTGTCAAATTTACTTTTAAATAAACGTTAAATAAATGGATGATTTTCCGATAAAGATGGATGATCTTACAAGCCGCTGGTTTCGGAGATGATACCTGTCTTTTCACCCACCTGCATCTTCGGCAGATTGTCCCGAGCAAAAAAGCATGGAGATCGCACCTGTTCTCAGTGACCGGTCAAAATGCACTTATAAACGGTAATGGAGGGCCTAACGGATACTTATTCAGGTAATAAGTCATCGATATTCAGCCAGATATAACACCTATTCCAGTCACCTGAACAGGGCGCCATCATCTAAATCATGATTTTTAGGTAAATAATGGATATTTTTACGGTCATGTTACAGGCCGTCATCATAAAAAAGAAGGAGGGATTTGCCGGCGAGCGGGCATGTGTGCTACCCAACGCCATCAAACATGACCTGCAATCCAGCAGCCTGTGCCGGAATCTTTATCTGACCGACATCGGTTATTATCCGAAAGCATTGTACCATAACAGGGAACGCCAGCATGGCTGCAAGCAGTACATCCTTATCTATTGCACCCATGGGGAAGGCTATTATACGATTCACCGCAAGACCTACAAGGTAAAAGCCAACTATTTTTTTATCCTGCCGGAAGACGCCGCGCACAAGTATGGTTCAAACCCCAAGAACCCATGGACGATCTACTGGATGCATTTCACCGGAGAACTGGCCGGGGATTATTTTCATTACCTGATGGGAAAGCGCTCCCTGGCGCCAAAAATGGTGATCCCTTCCGAGGAACGCAACCAGCTCTTCGACGAGATCGTCCGTTACGCGTCCATGATCAACAACACCGACGCGGTAATCTATGCCAATAACTGCCTGTACAATTACCTGGCCTCCTTTAAGAACAGCATTTTCAACGAATCGGATGCGGACCGTAAGCAGACCAGTACGATAGACAGCTGCATCGAACTGATGAAAGAAAACCTGGACAAGAACCTGAACCTCTATGAGATCTCTCAAATCATGGAGCTGTCCATTTCCCATCTCTCCGCCCTGTTCAAAGAAAAAATGCATGACTCTCCTTACAACTATTATATCTTCCTGAAAATGCAACGCGCCTGCTATCTGCTGTGGAATTCCGGGATGAACATCAAAACCATCGCGGCCGAGCTTGGCTATGAGGATCCCTATCATTTTTCCCGGGTATTTAAAAACATGATGGGACACTCTCCGCGGCAGTTCCGCAACCGCGATGATTAAGACGGCCATCAAAACGGCGTACCCGCGACGCATGATGCCGGCGGATGATGCCGGCGGCTTCCACGCGCTTATCACATAAGCATCTGATCGCTTATCTTTGCACAAAATTTTCTGAAAATATGCTGCAGGTAGCTTTTATCCGCCAACACAGGGAAGAGGTGTTGCAACGGCTGGCCGTCAAGAACTTTAAAGAAACGGAATTGGTAGACGACGTGCTCGGCACGGATGACCGGCGAAAAAGACTCAAGGCTTCTTTAGACGAGACGCAGGCCGCAGTCAAGGTAGCCTCCAGGGAAATACATGTGCTGCTGAAAAAGGGTGAAGCGGAGGAAGCCGAACACAGCAAAAATGAAGTGGCCACCCTGAAACAGCAGATAGGGCATCTCACAGAGGAATTACAAAAGACTGAACAGCACCTGGAGGATTCCCTGCTGAGACTACCCAACCTACCTCATGCAACCGTACCGGCGGGAACGACACCCGATGACAATGAGATCGTGCGAAAGGGCGGTGAACAGCCCGTACTTTCCCCCGAAGCCCTGCCCCACTGGGAACTGGCGAAAAAATATGACCTGATGGACACTGAACTGGGGAATAAGATCACCGGAAGCGGTTTCCCCGTATACAGGGGTCAGGGGGCCCGCCTGCAACGCGCGCTGATCAGTTATTTCCTGGATTACAACATTACGGCCGGCTATACCGAATACATTCCTCCCTACATGGTCAACGAGGCAAGCGCATACGGCACCGGGCAGTTGCCCGATAAGGAAGCGCAAATGTACCAGGTAACACTTGACAACTTTTACCTGATCCCCACCGCCGAGGTACCGCTCACCAATATCTATCGCGACGTGATCATACCGGCCGGTACGCTTCCGGTAAAGATGACGGCCTATACGCCCTGCTTCCGCCGTGAGGCGGGTTCTTACGGCAAGGAGGTGCGCGGGCTCAACCGTGTGCACCAGTTCGATAAAGTGGAGATCGTTCAGATCGTGCATCCTGATCACTCCTATGATGTCCTGGAGGAAATGGTGGCGCACGTGGAAAAGCTGCTGCAAAATCTCAAGCTGCCTTATCGTGTGCTCCGGCTTTGCGGCGGCGACCTGAGCTTCACCTCGGCGCTTACTTATGACTTTGAAGTATACAGCGCCGCACAGCAGCGCTGGCTGGAGGTCAGCTCCGTGTCCAACTTTGAAAGCTTTCAAACCAACCGGATGAAGATCCGCACGAAGGATGACCATGGAAAATCGCTGTTATTGCACTCACTCAATGGCAGCTCCCTGGCATTGCCGCGCATTGTGGCCTGTCTGCTGGAAAACAACCAGCAGCCCGATGGCATCGCGCTGCCCGAAGCACTGCAGGCGTATTTTGGCAAAAACCTGATCAGTTGAAAGGAACGGAGCGGCACTTTTTATTTACGCTATCCGGCATGACTCGCTCGGAAGCATCCAGGACCGGCTCTTGCGCACGCCTGCATATCACCGGCACCGGTACCTGCTCCCTGTCATTCCGGTTTTATTGACGGGGCAACCATGCCAGGCAGGCCGGGGAGGCGATGTTTCGGGCCATATGATCCGGTGAGATCGTTCCCCTATCCCGATCGATCTTAAAAACAGCTATCGTGTCCGAATCCTGGTTAGCGACCAGCATCCAGTGGCCCGATGGATCGAGGATAAAATCGCGCGGTGTTCTTCCCAGCGTATCGGCCTGCTGGATCAAGTCCAGGGTTTCCTTTTCACGGTTAAATCGCATCACGGAGATCTTCCCGGAACCGCGATCCGAGGCATATACATATTTCCCGTCCCGGGAGATCCTGACGGCGGCCCCGCTGGCATCCATACCCGCTGTCAAAGCGACCGTGGGGCAAGCGGACAGCGCTTCCAGACGCCCGTCGACATACCGGAGAACGGTAACGGCTGCATTGAGTTCACTCAACACAAAAACATATTTCCCTTCCGGGTGCAGGACCATGTGCCTGGGACCGCTGCCGGAGGACAGGGAGACCGTTTGCAGCAGGTCCGCCATGAATTCTCCCTTCCGGCGCTCCACCCGGTACACCAATACCTGGTCCAGGCCCAGATCGGTTACCAGGATCTGGTGACGGTCGTCATCGACCAGCACCGCATGCGCATGAGGGCCTTCCTGGCGGAGCGGATGGATGCTGCTACCCGCATGCTGTATGCTTTTCGCCGCGGGGAGCAATTTCCCATCGGGTAAAACCGGATAGATCACCACATTGCCTGTTTCATAACAGGCCTCGAAAATACACGCACCGCTTTTTGAATAACTGAGGTGACAGGGAAAACCACCCGGCACGGGTTGCTCACCGATCAGCCGCAGTGAAAAATCCCGGGGATCAATTTCATAGGCCTGCATCACGGGCTTTTCTGCCAGCGTGACTTCTCCGTGTGTATACAGGTAATTTCGGGTGGGCAGACAAAGATAGGTCGGGCTCAGGGCCGCCTGCACCGCTTGGAGCGCCAGACTGCCTGAAACCGGATCAAAATGAAAGCAATAAATGCCTTCCCCGTGTCCTCCCAGGTCTTCTTCAATGATTTCGGTATAGGAACCTGCGTATAAGATCATCAGCTCTGTTTGTGAGTCTTACAGGACGCCCGGTAAGCATCCTGCAAACGGGTGAATGTTTTCAGGGGATCACTATCCTCTCTTAAAAAGCCATGGAGGATACTGCCCAGGCTGATCTGGAAATCCAGCCAGCCAAAATAACGGGGCCGGGTATACGCCCGTTCCAGCGTGTGCACCGTACTCCGGAAAAACTGACGGGTAAGGTTGTTGGCTTCTTCGCTTTCCCAGGCGACGCGGTTTGCCGGTTGCCCCTGCGCTGTGACGTACAG
>DASULB010000513.1:0-12183 GCA_036278455.1 Chitinophagaceae bacterium
TTTGAGATTAAAAAAAACCGGCCAATTACACTGATATATTTAGTTGCTCATCAACATTTTATGATAAAGTCTGATGCGCCCCCAGGCGTTTACAATTAAAAAAAGCAGAAAAGAATGGTCAAATTTAAATTTCTTTAGCAAATATTTTTGGATTAAATCATTTCAAAAACAATAGCGAAACAAAGTCGATATGGAATCAAAAAAGATTGTGGTGGTAGGGAGTACAAATATGGATATGGTGGTAAAAACAACCCACATACCTGTACCGGGCGAAACGGTACTTGCGGGCTCATTTTTTATGAATCCGGGCGGCAAAGGTGCCAACCAGGCAGTAACCATAGCAAGGCTTGGCGGTGAAGTTGCCTTTATTTCGAAAGTGGGGAATGATGTTTTTGGAAAACAATCTTCACAACTCTTTGATGAAGAAGGGATTAATACCTTTTATGTGCTGTCGGATGACGAACTTCCTTCGGGGGTGGCACTTATTACGGTAGATCAATCCGGGGAGAACAGTATTGTAGTGGCATCGGGTGCCAATGCGAATTTACTCCCGGAAGACATTAAAGAGGCATTAAGTGAAATTAATAAGGCAGGCATTCTTTTGATGCAATTGGAAATTCCCATGGAGACGGTGCATTTTGTTGCAAAATATGCTGCCGAAAATGGCCTCAGGGTTATCGTGAATCCTGCACCCATGAATACCCTGACTCCTGAATTACTAAGATATATTGATATCCTGACTCCCAATAAGACCGAGGCGGAAATGTTATCCGGGATAAACGTAACAAACATAGAAGATGCTAAGAAAGCTGCGAGCACTATTTGTGAAATGGGCGTAAAAAATGTCGTCGTTACGATGGGGGCATTAGGAGCTGTCATATGTCAGGAAGGCAAAATAGAGGCGGTTTCTTCCGAAAAGGTGGAGGCCATCGATTCCACAGCAGCAGGGGATGTTTTTAATGGGGCGCTGGCAGTCGCGCTGTCAGAAGGGAAATTGCTGGCAGAGGCAGTTGAGTTTGCCTGTCTGTCCGCTGCCATTTCTGTAACAAGGATGGGAGCGCAATCGTCGATTCCATACAGGAATGAACTTATTGCAAGAATGGATAGAAGAAAATAGACGGTTTATAATCATAAAACTTTAGTCCATATGTAAAATTGTATATTATGAAAGCAAAATTACTTTGGAGGATGGCAAGTGTACTTATTTGCTTATTTCTCACCAGTCCTTTGTATTCATTTCCCTGTTTTAATGGGGCTATTTCGCACAAACAAAGTCAGCAAAAGGTAACTGGCCAAGTTACCGATGACCAGGGGAATCCTCTTCCCGGGGTAACGGTTGCGGTACAAGGAACTGATGTAGGCACTACTACAGATAATAAGGGGAATTATACCTTACAGGTGCAGAGGCAGCAAACAATCGTATTTTCCTTTATAGGTTATAAAACGCAGGAGGTTCAGTATAGGGGACAAAACCATATTGATATTAGACTTGAAGTATCCGCTACACAATTAAATGAGGTTGTGACCATTGGATATGGTACACAGAGAAAAGTCAGCCTTACCAGTGCGGTTAGTGAAATACCGGGAAAAGACTTAACACGAAGACCTGTTAACAGTATCCAGCAGGCATTACAAGGTAAACTACCTGGTTTAACAGTCTTAGACAATGGGGGCGGCCCCGGATCACCCAATACGGCTATTGTCATCAGAGGAGTCAACACACCATATAGGCCTGTAGGTCTGTCGACAGGTCAAACCGCGTCGGTCGGTGATAATGAACCATTAGTGATTGTAGATGGAGTTGAGCAGCCGTTCCAAAATATCAATCCGGATGATATCGAATCCATATCGGTTTTAAAGGATGCAAGTTCTACCGCAATATACGGTTCCAGGGCCGCTAATGGGGTTATCCTGATTACAACAAAGCGCGCTAAGGAGGGCAAAATCTCGGTTTCCTACAGTGGTTTTTATGCCCTGCAGAGATCCGTTAGCAACCCTCAGCAAATGGATATAAAAGATTATTTACAATTGGAAAATCTTGCGTATAAAAACGTGGGATCTTCCCCTCCTTATCCATATAGAGATCAGGATATAGAAAAGTATGCACAAGGGGCGGTGACCGACCCATTACACTATCCTTTGCCCTTTGATTGGTATAATACCATGCTGCATACCGCCTCACAAGTAAATCACTCACTGTCGGTGAGCGGTGGAAACGAGCATTTCCAGGCAAGGGCCAGTCTTCGTTACCAGGATATGAATGGCATTATTGCAAATACCAACTCCAAATTAAGTGAGGCAAGGATAAATACAAATTTTAAAGTTTCGCCAAAGATAAGCCTGTCCGCAGATTTGGATTACAGGTATCAAAATACCCTGCAACCATACGACATGGATGAGGTGTTCCGCCAGTTTATGCAAAATTCTATCTGGGATGTCCCGAAATATCCAAATGGTGATTATGGCGGTGGGGCACAGGGGAACAACCCCTTGTTATTGGCTGAAAAGGGCGGTTATTCCAGAATAGCCAGTGATTATATGATCGTAAACCTAAAAGGAGAATGGCAAATTATAAAAGGGCTAACATTCACGACGCAATTTTCGGGACGCACCACAAATGTATTTGGGAAAACCTATCAGAATACGTGGCAGACAAAGGATTCAACCATTGTTAAAAAGAGAAATCTCCATAATAAGCTGACTGAGGCAAGAAATTATGAACGGAATTATACCCTTAATAACTTACTGACTTATGCAACTACTTTGGGCAAACATTCTTTAAAAGTTTTGGCCGGGTATTCCCAGATAGATGATAAAACAAGCACGCTAAATGCGTACCGGCAGGATTTTTACAACAATGAAATACAGTCTATCAGCCAGGGAGCCAGTGATGGCACCCAAGATAATGGCGGCGGAGATGCCCAGTGGGGATTACGCTCCTATTTTGGCCGCTTTAACTATGACTACAGTGATAAATATCTCTTTGAAGCCAATGCCCGCTATGATGGATCATCCAGGTTTACCGGGAATAACCGGTATAGTTTTTTCCCTTCATTCTCCGCCGGCTGGCGAATTGCACAGGAAAAGTTCTGGAGCAATTTAAGGGGTATTGTCAATGAGCTTAAGCTAAGGGGATCCTGGGGTGAAGTGGGTAATCAGGCTGTAGCGCTTTACAGCTATTTTCCGACCCTAAATCTTGTAGCATATGATTTTAATAATAGCCCGGTACAAGGGTATGTGCAGAAGCAGCAGGCAAACGCTGACCTTACCTGGGAAACCACCATCCAATCAGATGTAGGCCTGGATGGAGAATTATTGGATGGGAGGCTTTTTTTTACCATCGATTATTATAAGAAGAGGACAAAAGGGATATTGCTCACCCTACCAGTACCGGGTACTTTAGGTCTACAGGCAGGACCCCAGAACGCGGGTGTAGTGGACAATAAAGGATGGGAATTCTCAGTCGGTTCGCATAACAGATTTGGCGCATTTGCTTTGGATGCCAGTGTTAACCTGAGTATTAATGAGAATAAGGTTGTTGATCTGGCAGGTACAGGACCATACCTTTATGGCTCTGATATCGATCCAAGGTATATAACGGCTGAGGGATATCCGATCAATGCCTTTTGGGGATATAAGACGGGCGGGTTGTTCCAGACCGATGAAGAAGCGGCGAAATACCCTCAATTTATGCGACCGGCAAAAGCGGGGGATGTGAAGGTGCTGGATCTGAATCATGATGGCAAAATAGATCCTGATGACATGACTTACCTGGGAAACTCTTTCCCAAAATATAGTTTTGGAGCGACTTTCAACTTGACTTATAAAAGATTTGCTTTAAACCTGGCATTCCAGGGAGCTACCGATGTTGGGATGCGATATGCCCGTGCTATGGCTGAAGCAGGTAACTATGAAGGCTTTACTCCTGATATATATACCAACAATTACTGGACACCCGATCATAAGGATGCTTATTTTGCACGCCCCACCAAACGCGATCTCCGGAATCAGGCCTCTACAGACCGGATGATATTGAACGCATCCTATCTCAGGCTCAAAAATTTTCAATTATTATATCAACTGCCGTCCTCTCTAACCGGGAAACTTTTTGTTCAGAAGATCAATGTTTATATTTCAGGCACCAATCTGCTCACTTTTTCTGAATTGAACAAATGGCATATGGATCCGGAATCATCCTCCGGATGGCAAAACTACTATCCACAAACATCCTTATACACTTTTGGTATTAATGTCGGATTTTAAAATAATTGATTTCTTTTTATATAAAAGCAAAGCCATGTTTTACATAAAGAAATTATGCTTTATTCTTTTAACAATCGCTGTTCTGCAGGGCTGTAAAAAGGATTTATTGGTAACGATCCCAAATGATCGTATATCCACAACAATTTTCTGGAAAACAGACAATGATGCTACGCTGGCTGCAAATGCTGTGTATACCTACATGGCAGAAAGCGCAAGCCATTTTATGAGTTGGGATGGAATGACGGATATCGGATATACACATTCACCACAATCGGCAGAATCTTTCATTTTACAAGGACAATTTGATGCATTGAATAGCCGGGTTTCTGATGATTGGGATCATTATTATGCCGGTGTCCGGGCTGCTAATACTTTTCTGAGTCATGTGGATCAGGTGCAAACTACTGATACCGCACTTATTCACCGGTTGAAAGGAGAGGTAAGGGTATTGCGCGCCTATTTTTATATCCGTCTTGCTTCATTATATGGAGATGTTCCTTTGGTTACAACGGAAATTACCCTGGATGAAAGCAAAAAGCTGACCCGTACACCTGTTTCACAGGTTTGGGATTTTATCTCGAAAGAACTTGCCGATGCGGCGGCCGGCTTGCCCCTTACTCAAAAAGACAAAGGCAGAATAACCAAAGGAGCGGCATTGGCCTTACAGGCCAGGGCGATGCTTTATGCCGGCCGCTATCAGGATGCCGCCGATGCTGCCGGCCAGGTGATGGATTTAAAAATTTATCATTTATATCCTTCTTATAAAAACCTGTTTACTTATAAAGCCGAAGATAACCCTGAAGTAATCTTAGACATACAATTTATAAAAGACGCTTACTCTAATAATATATTCGACAGATTGGCGCCACATAGTTTGAATAGCGCCAGTATCTATGTACCTACCAAAAAACTGACAGACGCCTATAATATGAAGAACGGGTTGCCGATCACCGACCCCAACAGTGGATATGACCCCACTCATCCCTACCAGAATAGAGATCCCCGCCTGCAATATTCCATTTTTGTACCGGGCGATACTTTGCCAAATGACAAAGTATTTGACCCCTATCCTGACAGCAAGACCGGAGATGCTGTCGGGTCTAGTTTTGTAGTGGGCCCGACCGGGTTTAATGTAAAGAAATATGTTAACAGGGAAGACCTGGCTAGTCCGGGTAATTGCGGAATTAATATTATACTTATCCGTTATGCAGAGGTTCTTTTGACTTATGCAGAGGCGAAAATTGAACTCAATCAAATAGACAATACCGTGTATGCTGCTATTAATGAAGTAAGGCAGCGACCTGACGTCAACATGCCGTCTGTTACTCCCGGTAAGTCACAGGAGGAAATGCGTCAGATAGTACGCCATGAAAGATTAACGGAGTTGGCCTTTGAAGGCCTGAGATTTTTTGATATCCGCCGGTGGAAGATTGCGGAAACCGTCATGCCGGGCCAGGTCTATGGGATTACCTATAAAGATGATAATGGCCTGTGGCAGACAGTAAATGTCCCGGGTTGGGAACAACAATGGAATAATAGGGATTATTTATGGCCTATTCCACAAAAAGAGATTGATCTGAATTCAAATTTAAAGCAAAATGATGGTTATTAGAGACCTGAAAATTTATTACTGAGCAGCACACAATAATAAGCTTAAAGCACTTTAATTCAACCGTGATGAAGAAAATACTTTTAGTTCTTTTGATGAGTCTCGTCAGCATTTATACAAATGCGCAGTCAATGCCGCAGTCTGCTCATAGTCAAAAGAAGAAAATGAATGTCATCTTTTTCCTCGTAGATGATATGGGATGGAGCGATGTGGGGTATGAGGGGAGCCGCTTTTACGAAACACCTGTTATCGATAGTTTTGCAAAGGAAGGGGTGCGTTTTACGCGGGCTTATGCGGCTTGTCCCGTTTGTTCGCCTACCCGCGGTTCCATTCTTACCGGAGAGTACCCGGCGCGAACCCATCTGACAGATTGGCTTCCCGGGAGAAAGGATTTTCCCTTTCAGAAGCTAAAAGAGGTGAGATCCGCCCAACATTTGCCCTATGGTCAGCCGACATTGCCGAAAGTGCTTCAGGAGAATGGTTATGCCACGGCTATCTTTGGGAAGTGGCATTTGGGTGAAGATTCAGCCTCAACCCGGCGGCAGGGATTCGATCTTCATATCCCCCATTGGAATAAAGGCTGGCCGAACGGGACTTATTTTTCCCCTTTCGGAATGAAAGGATTAGAAGGCGGCCCCAAGGGCGAATACCTGACGGACCGGCTGACCGACGAAGCATTAAAATGGGTACAGCAAAACAGGTTCCATCCGTTTTTTCTTTATCTGGCCCACTTTGCGGTACATGATCCCATACAGGGGCGGGGTGATCTGGTGGTGAAATATGAAAAAAAGCTCAATCACAGCCCGCATAAAAAGGGAACACCCTATATTCTGGAAGAGAATCCTGCCAGCCCTGATCCGCTTTCACGGGAAGCACTGACTTCATTATTGAAGGATAAGCGCTATCAGGGATTTAGTTACCTGCCCGGAAGAATTGTGAAGATAAAGCAGTACCAGGATAATCCGCAGTTTGCTGCCATGGTGGAAAGTGTAGATGAGAGTTTGGGGCGGGTCCTTGCCAAATTAAAAGAATTGAAATTGGATAAGAATACAATTATAATTTTCTTTTCGGATAATGGGGGCATGTCGGCGGCAAACTTCGGAAGGCCGACCAGGCAGATAGCCAGATGCGATTTAAACAAAGCGTATTCCACCTCTAATCTGCCGCTGAGAGGGGGCAAAGGATGGCTGTATGAAGGAGGTATACGTGAACCGCTGGTGATATACTGGCCGGGCAGCGGCCATCATGGAACAGTATCTGATGTACCGGTGATCAGTACTGATTTTTATGCTACCATTCTGGATATGCTTGGCATACAGCCTGATAAGCATGGCCAGGACGGGATCGATGGGATGAGCCTGGTCCCTTTATTGAATGAGCAAAAAGACGGCGTTCAGCAAATTAAGGACAGGGCACTTTACTGGCACTGGCCAAATTATAGTAATCATGGAGAGCAAAGCCCCGGTGGTGCCGTCCGTTATGGTGATTACAAGTTGATCGAGTATTATGAGAACGGTGCAGTACAGTTGTTTAATATTAAAACAGATCCCGGTGAGCAGCATGATCTGACCCGCTCAAATCCTGCGAAAGTAAATGAGTTACGCGCGATGTTGCATTCATGGAGAAAAAAGGTGCATGCGGAAATGCCGGTCCCCAATCCAAATTATGACCCGAAGAAAAGCTGGCCAACTCCTTCCACCGTTAAAAATGAACCCTGAAATTGATGAAGCAGGATTAAATTTGAGACAGAAACCTGGATTTAAAACGTTAATACATAAGATATGTTTATCATTGAAAATTACGCACTCGCTGTTGTATTTTGCATCATCACCATGCTTTGCTGGGGCTCCTGGGCCAATACCCAGAAATTGGCAAGCAAGAACTGGCGCTTTGAATTGTTCTATTGGGATTATGTGATCGGTATTTTAATTTTTTCCCTTATTTCTGCATTTACCATCGGAAGCATCGGCGAACAGGGCCGCAGTTTTATAACCGATCTTACGCAGGCCTCAGGCATCAACATCGGGAGTGCATTGCTCGGCGGTGTTATATTTAATGCGGCCAACATCCTGTTTTCGGCAGCCATTGCCATTGCGGGTATGGCGGTTGCTTTCCCCATCGCCATCGGTATTGCACTTGTACTGGGAGTATTGATAAATTATGCGGGAGAACAAAAAGGTGACCCTGTATTAATCTTTATGGGTGTCTTATTGGTAGTGATTGCCATTATACTGAATGCAAAGGCTTACCGGCGTGCACAGGCCGGCTCCAATAAGGTATCCTCCAAAGGCATTTTGATTTCCATCGTTGCCGGCGTGCTCATGTCTTTCTTTTACCGGTTTATCGCAGCCTCCATGGACCTGCATGATTTTGCGCATCCTGCAGCCGGCAAAATGACACCCTATACGGCAGTTTTTATTTTTTCGGTGGGAATTTTTCTCAGCAACTTTTTATTTAATACTATTTTAATGAAAAGGCCCTTTGAGGGCCCGCCTACAGGATATGCCGCCTATTTTAAGGGGAGATTTCCCACCCATCTTGTCGGCATATTGGGCGGTTTAATCTGGGGTTTGGGAAATTCTTTTAATCTGATCGCGGCGGGGAAAGCCGGCCCGGCCATTTCTTACGGCCTGGGACAGGGGGCCACCCTGATAGCAGCACTATGGGGCGTATTTGTCTGGAAGGAGTTTAAAAATGCGCCCAAGGGAACCAACCTGCTTATTGGTGCCATGTTTTTGTTTTTTATTATCGGATTAATACTTGTTATCCTTGCGGGAGCTTGATAAAAATATCGGCATTATGAAAAAAGGGAGTTTGCTTATTTTAGGTATCGTCTGTATTTTCATAAATACGGGTTATGGCCAGCAGCCTGTCATACAGGGGAAGCTAAAAGAATTATTTGCAGGGCCCGCCCATCGGTCTGATCATGATGCATGGTTGTCCCGGATGAAGCAATGGAGGACAACTGAGAAAGACGCATTAAATTACAATGATGCTGAATACCTCCGGCCCCGGTTCCGGTGGCTGAAAAAAACCTTTATTTACGTCCAGATGATGGCATGTGATCGTTACTTCTATGACCCGGTATCAGGAAAATATACGGTGAGCCGCTATCTGGATGATCTCAAGAAGCAGTACGGCGGCATAGATGCAGTACTTATCTGGCCCACGTATCCGAATATAGGTATTGACAACCGAAATCAATATGATTTATTGCATGACATGCCCGGTGGCATCAAAGGTGTCAGACAGATGGTGGCGCAGTTCAAAAGTCATGGTGTAAGGGTTTTCTTTCCTATTATGATATGGGACCGGGGCACCAGAAAAATTGTATTGGCTATGCCGGTGGCGCTCATAAAAGAGATGAAGGAAGCGGGTGCAGACGGGATGAATGGAGACACGATGTGGGGGGTAACGAAGGATTTCCGCGATGCTTACGATAGCCTGGGGTACCCGGTGGTTTTACAACCCGAAGTGGCTATCAGAGATCTGAAGATGGTTGAGTGGAATACATCCAGCTGGGGTTATTACTGGAATTATACCACTGTTCCCGGTGTAAGTATTTATAAATGGCTTGAACCCCGGCATCAGGTTTTTGTAACCAATCGCTGGGCCGTTGATAAAACCGATGATCTGCAGTATGCTTTTTTTAATGGTATTGGTTATAACGCCTGGGAAAATATATGGGGCATATGGAACCAGATCCCCGATCGTTATGAAGCTGCCATCAGAAGAATCGCCACCATCTACCGGGAATTTCCGGATGCATGGAGCAGTGCCGACTGGGAACCTTTCGCTCCCACCCTGCAGCAAGGGATCTTTGCTTCCAGATTCCCCTCCGTTGATAAAACTTTATATACAATAGTAAACCGCGGTGACGAAGACAGAAGCGGTGGCCAGTTAATGCTGCCATACCGGGAAGGAATGAGCTATTTCGATGTATGGCATGGCGTAAAGCTGAGCCCTGATAAGAGGACGGACAGCATTTATCTGAACTTCCCGGTTGAAGCTCATGGATTCGGAGCGGTATTGGCTGTTAAATCCAATGCCGTAAAGGATTCCTTAAGCCGGTTCCTAAGGAGGATGCATACTTTATCTGAGAGGCCCCTGAGAGATCTTTCTGTCTCGTGGAAGCCACTGCCTCAAAAAATGGTGCCCATAGGGAAAACTGCACCGGCAAGTAAAACACCCGCAGGAATGGTGTTGATACCGGGTACAAAAAATTATCTATTTGAGTCAAAGGGAGTGATGATCGAGGGTGACCCGCTGCCGGATGCAGTTGGTGTGCAGTATCCGTGGGAAGAACATCCGGCGCGTGCCACAAAACATACAATGACCATACCCTCCTTCTATATCGATCAGTATCCGGTCACCAATAAACAATTTAAAGCGTTTATATCTGCTACCCATTATCATCCGAAGGACGATCACCATTTTCTGAAAAATTGGGAAAACGGGGATTATCCCAAAGGATGGGGTGACAAACCGGTTACCTGGGTTTCTCTTGAAGATGCCAGAGCCTATGCAGCGTGGAAGGGGAAGAGACTGCCTCATGAATGGGAATGGCAGTATGCAGCGCAGGGAAATGACAACCGGTTGTATCCATGGGGGAATCAATTGGATGTAACAAGGATGCCGCGGCCAGATTCAGGCCGCAGCATGCGTCCGCCGGCTGATGTGAATGCGTTTCCCAAAGGGGCCAGCCCCTATGGGGTGATGGATATGGTTGGTAACGTATGGCAATGGACAGACGAATATACGGATGAACATACGCGTGCTGCCGTTTTAAAAGGGGGCGGCCATTATCGTTCTACAGGTTCCAAATGGTATTTCCCCCGCGCTGACGAACTGAATAAATATGGTAAATACCTTTTGATGTCACCGGGCATGGACCGCTCGGCTGCCATCGGTTTCCGTTGTGTAAAGGACAGATAACTGACCGGATATGTACGTTACAATATGAACCGATCAATGGTAAGAAAACCTTTTTTGACTGTTTCCTTTTTTCTAAGCACCGGACTATTAATCAAGGTGCTTTGTTTTACTGGCTGCAGCCCGGCCGAACCACGGCAGCAGCATCCGAATATCGTGCTTATAGTAGCTGATGACCTGGGATATGGCGATTTCAGCTGTTATGGTGCTACAAAGATAGCTACACCTGCCATAGATAAACTGGCTGCCGAAGGTGTGCGGTTTACAGATGCTTACGCCGCTTCATCATTATGTTCTCCTTCGCGGTACAGCCTGATGACCGGAAGGTATTCCTGGCGCACCCGCCTGAAGGCGGGTGTTTTGGCATTTTTTGCCAAACCATTGATAGAGAAAGGCCGTACCACTTTGGCCTCGCTGTTAAAGCGGAACGATTATTACACAGTATGTATCGGAAAATGGCACCTGGGGTTTAACTGGGCCCTGAAGGATGATGCGCCAGCTGATCCCGACAAAAATGTTTTCAATTCATGGAGTGTTCAATCGCAGCAATATATTGATTTTTCAAAGCCGGTAAAGAACGGGCCGACAGTGAAAGGGTTTGATTATTTTTTTGGTATAGCCGGATCTTTAAATATGTTGCCTTTTGTATTTATTAAAAAAGGAGAGGTCGTCCAGGCGCCACGCGATTTTAATAAGCCTGCAGATCGTAATACGCAATACAGTCTGGAAGCGCCAGACTGGGATCCTGCCATGGTAAACAGGGTGTTGACCGGGAAAGCTGTTCAGGCCATTGACGATCATTTTAACAAGGATCCCGGCCGGCCGCTTTTTCTTTATTTTCCTACGAGTGCCATACACCAGGCTTGTCTGCCCACTTTTACAAAAGGGAAAAGTAAAGCGGGCTTGCGCGGTGACATGGTGGAGGAATTTGACTGGTCAGTGAAGGAAGTGGTTAAGGCATTAAAAGAAAACAAGGCATTTGAGAATACATTGTTAATTATCACCTCGGATAATGGCCCCCGTCCCGGTGATCCGGTCCGTACCATCGAAAGATATAAGCACCGGGATACAGGAAGACTCAAGGGTTACTACCTGAATTATTTCAGCCGCTATAAGCCCCAATACAAGGATCCATTTGGAAATAAAATGTGGCAGGCGGGATGGCTGACTTACGGACACAAGGCCGCCGGCGATCTTTTAGGATTTAAGACGGACGCCTGGGACGGAGGGTTACGTGTTCCCTTTATCGTGGAATGGCCCGGTAAGATTAAACCGGGACGGGTAGATCATCATGTGATTTGCAATACTGATCTGATGTCCACCTTCGCTGAGGTGATCGGAGGTCATCTGGGAAAGCATGAAGGAGAAGATAGTTACAG
>DASULB010000514.1:0-5762 GCA_036278455.1 Chitinophagaceae bacterium
TTTTTGAAGTCTTCAAGCTCCTTTTTTTGTTTCTTCGTAAGAACCAATGAGTTGTTCATAAATTTAAATTTACAATAAAGATACAAATTTAAATTTATGTTGCATAATTAAATAATCATCACACTAGGGTGATCTCCCTGATCCTGTCATAATAAGAGATGACGGCTTTCACTTTCCAGAGTTCTTCATAATATTTTTGGTATAGGTCCCTTTGTTTCCGTACCCAGCCGGCAATCTCTTCCAGCTTTAATTTGCTCATCTTGTTTTCCAGTTCCTTCTGCGCATTTTGCAGCAGGATCGTCTTGTTCTGCAGGCGCTGGATTTTCAGATCCACCGCCTTAATGGCCTTTTTAATCCCCTTCTTAATCACTGCGGCCACCAATGCCTGCGCCTGCACGTCATGCGCTGGCAACAGGCCACCCATTCCCACCAGGGTCAGTATGATCAACAGCTTCCTCATTTTTCGTCATTTTTAGGATCGGGGCGATTCGGATGAGAATCCCCGGCAGCCATTTCCCTTGCCAGGGTAGCGATACCGCGCTGCATATCTCCGTACTTCTCCGCATATTCCATCACTTTCATTTTCTCTGTTTCTTCTGTCGTATAGGCCAGGTATTCTTCCGGAGAGACTTCCACCCGGTACACCCTGGAAAGCAATCCACCCAGACTGATAAATACTTCCTTGTACCTCAGGGAAGGATCATTGGCTTTGTTGACAGAAAGCACCAGCGCCTTTTCTTTTTCCGTCAGGCTCAGTAAGGATTGTATCTCATCGAATTTGTGCTGGTACTTACTGAGGTCAAGCAGGATCTTGCAATCGGAGTTGTTGATGATGGTCTGCTTCACCACAGGAGAGGAAACGATGTCCTCGATGTCCTGTGTCACCACGATGGCCTCTCCGTAGAATTTCCGGACGGTCTTAAAAAGGTATTTGACGTACTCGGCCATCCCTTCCCTGGCAATGGCCTTCCAGGCTTCTTCTATCAGGATCATTTTCCGTACGCCTTTTAGCTTCCGCATCTTGGAGATGAAGACTTCCATGATAATAATGGTCACGACGGGGAAAAGGATGGGATGGTCCTTGATGCTGTCCAGCTCAAAGACAATAAAGCGCTGCCCCTGCAAATCCAGGTTCTCCCGCGCGTTGAGCAGGTAATCGAATTCCCCTCCTTTGTAATAAGGCCTGAGCACATAGAGGAAGTTGTTTACATCGAAATCCTTTTCTTTGACACGGTCACCGGCCAGGATCTCCACAAACTCGTCCCGCAGGTATTCATAAAAGCTATTAAAACAGGGGAAGCGGTCCGGATGCCGGGTCAAATACCCGTAATAACCGGTCAGGGCGGTGGACAGCGCCACATACTCCGCACGCTTGAAAGTCTCGTCATCCTTTTTCCAAAGTGCCAGGAGCAGGGTTTTGATGCTTTCTTTTCTTTCCGTGTCCAGGCGATCATCCTGCTGAATATAGAACGGATTAAAGCGGATAGGGTCGGTTTCTTCATAGGTAAAATAATAACCCTTTACCAGGTCACACAACCCTTTATAACTATGTCCCACATCGATCAGCACGATATGGGCGCCCTGTTCATAATAGCTTCGGACCATATGATTGGTAAAAAATGATTTACCACTGCCACTGGGGCCCAGGATGAATTTGTTGCGGTTGGTGCAGATGCCTTTTTTGAGCGGTTCATCGCTGATATCCACATGTAACGGTTTGCCTGTCTGCCGGTCGCCGAGACGGATGCCGACCGGGCCCACCGAGGAGCGGTAACCCGTTTCAAGGTTCAAAAAACAACATGCCTGCGCCGCGAACGTATCAAAGGTATCATTCATGGGAAAGTCCGCTTCATTACCAGGGCTGCCTGCCCAGAATATCTGGGGCGCACCCACCGTCTCTTCCTTGGCGGTAGCGTCCATCTGCACCAGGGCAGCCGATACCTGGTTTTTTAATTCCTTCATCTCCCGGGGATCGTCCGTCCAGACCATGACATTGAAGTGCGCCACCACGGGGAGACGTTGCTCGCTGATGGCTTCGTTCAAAAAATCATTGGTGGCATCACGGGCGATCATATTTTTCCGGGAATAGGCGGACAGCGATTGCAACCGGAGCCGTTTACTTTCCAGTTTGCGGATCTTTTTTTGGGTGTCCCCTATAAAAATGTACTGGTTGTAAATGTGGTTACAGCATAATAGTTGGCCCAGCGTAGAGGCAAAGCCTATACTGAACTTGGTTTTATCACCTGAATAGCCGTCATGGTTGATCCTGGAGCCGCATAAGGCAGGCAGATCCGCCGCATCCGCCAGCGTGAACAGCCGGCAGTGTCGATCGCCTATCCGGATGCCACCTGTAAATTCTATATCCTTTTTAGGGATGGCGTCTTCCGTCTCACAGAGATGGAGATAGCGCTCGATCAGGCCACAGCTGCGCTCGCTGCTAAGAAGTTCACCGGTATGCAACCGGGTCAGTTTCACAAAGCCGCTGTCTTCCAGGATACGTTTCATTTGTCCCGCATGCTCCAGGAAATCACTCAGCAGCTGCGGATGCTTGGCTTGCTCGGGAACAATGCTGCCACGCAGCAAACTGGAAAAAAGTGAAGTGGCGTCCTTCCTGCCCGCTGGTTTTTTGGTCAGCAGAATATAGCACCGGTGCTTCAGAAACGGGCGTTCATAAAAATAGCGTTCACTGCTTCGGGTCAAAAAGCCCGTTCCTTTATCCGGGTCGGCCGAGGCAAGGTTTACAAAATCCGGATGGTACCTGTCCAGGGTAAACCAGTCCTGCTTGTGAAAGACCGTCTGCCCGGGCAGGATTTTAATGGCCCTGATCCAGGCCTGGTGAAAGGCTTCATATTCCTGATCGGAGAGCGTAAAAATCTCCGGCAGCTCCACACTGTACACCAGTGTAAGGTCACCCTGCCTGGACAGGATGGCCCCATTCTCCACCCCCATAATCGGTAAAATATCTTCCAATCGCTTTTCCATTTTCACTTTTTTACCTGTTAACAATAGCTGCCCTGGTACTTTTAAATCCTTATTTACACAGCCGGTTCACTGGCGCATCTGCATAAATATCTTCCGGCTATAAGACCTGATCACTTTGGGTATCTTTCTTCCGGCGGCGGCCTTCATCATGCCATGTTCGCCATATTTGTTGCTCAGTTGATAAACTTTGATCACCAGTAAAGCACCCGCCGCCAGGACGCCGCCTACACAAACAAAAGTGTTGATGCCGGTAAAATAAAGCAGCGCGAAAACCAGCAGGAGGATGAGCACACCTCCACCGAGGTACCAGATATACTGAGCTTTCAATCCCCTGAATTCAATGCTCTTATTAATGCCCTTGTTGATCTTGTAGATGCTGTTTCCCATGGTGCATCGTTTCAAACTGCGAAAAACGATTTGATGACGGTGGCTACGACTACCAGGAAGACACAACTGCCAAACCAGGCCGCTGCCACCTTTCCTGTATCCGGGTCGCCCGAGTTCCACTTCTGATACACCTTCACCGCCCCGATAAGCCCGAGCAGCGCCCCGATGGCATACATCAACTGGGTCCCTGCAGCAAAATAGCTCCGTACCTGTTCATTGGCACTGTTAATACCGGCATTGCCATCCTGTGCCCTGGCGGTAACAGTGATCAGTAGGGATACCACCATCAGGCAAAAGGGAATCAGTCTCCGCACTTTGAAATCTGCCGCTTGGGTCTTCCATGTCTTCTTCATCTGCATTTGATTATCCATATCTGTGTATTTAAAAAACCTGATTTAATATTGCGCTCTATCTTTCAAAAGGCCGTCTCCAGATACTCATCGGTCATTGATAGGTTGTTTCGGTCGTTTATCGGTCGTTCACTAAAATATCTTATTTTCAAACCGGTACATCCTATTGTAAGCACGTCTTTTTAGATGATCGGTGTTTACTGTTTCATAAGCTACCACTAATCCTTAAAGAAACTCCGCCCGGCCTGCATCCCTTTCTGTTGATCTGTAGCCTCATTTTCACATTTGCAGCGGACGGAGTTTAGGAGGGCTTCTTACACAATCCACATCTCCTTCAGTTCATCCTCACGTAGGTTATATGAGCCGTATTTATTAAATTCAGACGCCACCAGTCTGTTAATGGAAACCATGATCCGGGTATCCCTCAAATGAGGATAAGTTTTGAACAGTGTATTCAGGATACCGAGTATGCGGGTTCTTTCAAGGTTTTCTGCCATACTGGAGGAAATAATTTCCCTGATATGCTGGATTAAATCCGTTGTTTCGGCAAGAAGCGGCGCCACCTGTTCTTCCAGTGTGCCTGTCTTATCCCATCCTTTCTTTAGTTCAAAAGGGGCGGTCGTTTCCTTTCCTTGTGGTGCAGGGTCGTTACTTGAATGAGAAGGCCCTGACCCAGGAAAGATTTCCTGGGGCCTGCGGAATAGTCGTTTGAGGATGTTTAGCCCGCAATATTTGATACCAATTACCAGGTAATAAGCGAGAACGATGAGGGCAATTACCATCAGGTACTTTCCCCAGGAAATATGACTGAAGATCATTTCTGTATGTTTTTGGTTCCAGCGACAAAGATGGGGGCCTCAAAAAGAACTTTTTCACACCGCAGTCAGTAGTTGGCAAAATAAATTTTTAATAAATTGATAATGATATGGGTATGGGCTTGATATGTTTTTAATGCGTAAAAAATCGTCAAAACACGATGTGGTTTCTTTTTGTTGACGCGATTTTTTAAAAAATGAGCCGTTTTTCCTGAGAAAAAGAGCATTTTTATCGGGAAAAAAGCAAGATATAAGCTAATAGCTCCAAAATTCACACTATTCACCCACTATGAAAAAAGATATGGATACGGATTATATGTATAAAATTATTGATAGTCATTTAAATGAATGAGTACCGTAAAAGTTAGTTCTTTGCCGTTCAATATATTTAATATATTACTATGCGTTAATAGGATTACTTCTATGAATTTGATTTATAAGGAGTTGGAAATATTCCCATTTATTAAGGTTTGCGGCTCACAATTTGGCGTTCCGGTAGGCTTCCTGGCACACGCACAAAATCATTTTCTGGAATCATAAACTACGATGGGGCGTTTGTAGGGCCGCCGTGGATAAGGAATCCCTTCCAGCAGCTTTGGACGAACGGGAACCCAATGTTTGGGAATTTTGTCGTATTTATTTAAAAATATCAGTGAAATTTGCAACATCGTCTATATCTACGACATATTTGGAGCAGCATTAGATGCCGGCAGTTGGGCATAGTAACAGACACGCCCAGATGGCAAGGCAAGTATTCGGATATAATAGACTAATTTAATTGCAATTATAGATATAATAGGGTGCTTATTTATAACATTAACAATCATTGCAGGAGTATCACCCGAATGCTTGCGTCATTTGTGCTCACGAATGGAAATTGCTTTCTGAAAAATTATTGCTCGGCTACTACCAGGAGCGTGGAACGCGGGATGAGCGTTAGCGCGAAGGCAATTTGTTTCCGTGCCGGCAGCTGTCAGCGCCGTATTCATTCCACTGTGAATGGCTGTGAATTGGCAAGAGTTGAAATTGCTTAGGATGCTCGAAAAGACGAGTAATTTGGCTGTTCACATTGTTATGCACTCATTTGCTTCATCTTGTCCAATTATCATCTCGAAATAGCCATTCATGGTCTAGGAAACCACCTGAAGCTTCCATTTAAAATCCAAATCTACAAACGGGGAAAAATCAGAAGGTATTAAGAATCCACGGTTGCTATTTTATTGTTGTC
>DASULB010000515.1:0-4673 GCA_036278455.1 Chitinophagaceae bacterium
TGATCATTTTTTTAAGGATTAGGTTTCTCATGACTGATACTTACTTTAAAACTTTGATTTATGAATCCAAAACGGCTACACCATTTACTGCCTTTACTTCCGTTTTTTATGCTGATTTTCCTGAATGCCTCGGGGCAGGAGCGGGAAATAACCGGAAGCGTAACGTCTGCGACGGGATCCCCGTTGCCTGCCACAACCGTGCAGATCGCCGGGACGACTACAGGTACCACCACTGATAACCAGGGAAAATATACGCTTGAGGCCAAGACGGGCGATCAACTGGAATTCACCAGCGTGGGTTACGAGAAAACGACCATCACCGTAGGGACCGGCAATACGGTGAATGTGACGCTTAAGGTGAATAAGAACGTGTTGGGCGAAACGGTGGTAACGGCACTGGGTGTTCGCAGGGATCAGCGCTCATTAGGTTATGCCATCAGCACGGTGAAGGGCGGGGACCTGGTCAAAGCCGGCCAGACACTGAATCCCTTTCTGTCCCTTTATGGCAAGGCTGCAGGGGTGGGGGTCAACATAGGCGCCGCCGGTCCGGAGGGAGGTGTCCGCATTAATATCCGGGGTGCGGCCAGTATGAATCCCGGGGAAAATACGCGGCCCCTTTTTGTCGTGGACGGCGTCATTCTCAGCGACAAGAATACCTCCATGGGTTCGGGGGTGGGGCAATTTGATTACGGTTCGGGTATCAATGACATCAATGCAGATGATATCCAGTCCATCGAAATACTCAAAGGTGCCAAGGCGACGGTGCTTTATGGAAGCGATGCTGCAAACGGGGTAGTGCTGATCACCACCAAGGATGGCAGCCAGACCCGCGGACTGGGCATGACGGCTTCTTTCCAATATGCCGTGGAGCATCCGGTCAGTTACATGAAGTTCCAGAATGAATATGGGCTGGGGGAAAGCATCTATGATACGTCTTATACAACGGTGAATGGCAAGCGCATCCGGCAGATGCCAATTGACCGGTTTAATTTCGGACCGAAATTCGATGGGTCGAGCGTCCTGTTCTATGATAGTTCCATGGTGAACAATGTCGCCCACCCGGATAACTATCAATCCCTTTTTCAAAACGGATTGGCTACCACTGCTAATGTGGCCATTGCCGGAAGCAACGACAAGGGCAATATGCGTGCAGCCTACACGAATTATTATTACCAGGATATTACCAATTCGGATTCCTGGCAGAAAAGAAACACCTTCAGCTTTAACGGCAAGATCAACGTCTCGAAGCTGGCAAGCTTCCAGTTCGTCACCAATATCTACAATGTAACGACCCAGAACCGCAGGGGCGGCAATGCCGGCATGATCGCCTGGGGGATGCCCCGGGACTATGCATACAGCAAGGTGTTCCCGCTTTATACGGACTCTACCGGTTACAAAAGAGACCTCGATAAGTATGGGGTAACCAATGCCATTACGCAATTGGGGGGTGGTTACCTTTGGCCGTTGATCAAAAACCGCTACAAGGACGATAAACTGCACATCATCTCTTCGGCCAAAGTGACCTTGCATTTTACACCGCATGTATTTTTTGTGGGGCAGGCGGGTGTTGATTATGATAACACCAACTATACGATCGACGAAAGCGTGGACAAGATCAAGCCTGTGGTTTCAGGAGGACTGTTTGGTGTGGCCAAAGAAAATACCGTGGTACAGACTTATCAGGGCCTTCTGAATTACGAGAACTCCTTCATGGATAACAACATTCATCTTTTTGCTTTTGTGGGTGGTATATATAAGGCGGATAACTATGACTACCTGGGCAGCAAAACTGTCGGGGGGCTCAATTACCCCGACTGGTATTCTTTTGCTAATGAAGTAGGACCGGCTGGTCCCTCCAATGAATACCTGCTGAGGAATTACAACCGGAACAACGACGTGCTGTACAGCGCGCTTGGCTCCGTGACCCTTTCCTGGAAGTATGAACTTTACATGGAACTGCAGGGCCGGCAGGATTGGAACTCCACGCTTCCGCCGGGCAACAACAAGTATTTCTATCCCGGGGTGTCCCTGACCTGGAATTATACCGAGCGGTTTAATATCCCAAAAATGAACAGGGGGCAATTGCGGTTTTCCTGGGCCAATGTGGGAACGGGGACCTCCGATTACTATGCCAATTATCTGTTTGATTTCAGCCGGGTACAGGGTTCCAACGCGGTATCGGTGACAGCGCCCGGCTACATCACCCCGGAAGCGCTGAAGCCTGAAAGAAAGCGCGAGTTCGAGGCCGGTATCAATAACAGTTTTTTTGACGGCGACCGGCTGATCATTGACTTTTCTTATTACACGAATAACCGCTATGACCAGATCATGGGTGTCCCTATATCCTCTTCATCCAGTTCCAACCAGCTCAGGATCAACGCGGGGAATGTGAAAAACTGGGGTTATGAACTGTCCATCACGGGTACGCCCGTAATGACCAGGACTGTACGATGGGACCTGACCTTTAATGCTGCCAGCCAGCATTCCAGGGTAGTGAAACTGTATCCGGACGTGAACATCTACCAGGTACAGTCCCTTGTCGGAAAAGTAGGCGAGTACGCCGATGTGGGACAGCCCTTTGGGGAGATTAAGATGTTCGACTACCAGCGGGATTCCGCCAGCGGTCAAAGAATTGTAAACAGCAGCGGGCTTTACGGGCTGGATCAGCAGAAATATATAAACGTCGCCAATGTATTTCCGAAAATATATGGCGGCATCTTTTCGGATGTGTACTTCAAGGGATTTGACTTGCATATCGGCATCGATTACAAGTTCGGGGGCACCATCTTCTCCATTACCAACAATTACCTGACGGGCAACGGGCAGGCGGCCATTACGCTGAACGGCCGGGACGAAGCCCACGGCGGACTGGCCTACTATATTAACGACAATGGCCAGAACGTGGCATGGCAGCATGACAAGCCGGCCCCTGCCGATTCCAAAGACGGGAAGGTATATCACGATGGGATCATACTGGCGGGTGTCATGGAACAAAACGGGAAATATGTCAAAAACGACATCATCACTTCCGCCACCAATTATTATGAAACTTACATCAACGACTTGTATCAGTACTGGCCTCCCGATCATCTCTACAAAAATAACTACATCAATGTGCGGGAGGCGGCGCTGGCCTATACCTTGCCCAAGCAGCTGTCCAACCGGCTTAAATTGCAGAAGGTGACCCTTACGGCGGCCGCCCGGAATCTTTTTTACCTCTATAAAACGGTTCCAAACATCGATCCGGAAGGTGCCCTCGGCGCGGGAAGCTATGTTGAAAACACCATTTACCCGTCTACCAGAGAATATTCCTTTGGTATAACAGTAAGTTTTTAACCCTTAAAAGTCAAGATGATGAAAAAGTTTCTTTTATATACGCTGCTGGTAATGATAACGACGCTGAGTGGCTGCAAGAAGGACCTGACCAATCGCTTTTATAATCCTGATAAACTGAGCCAGGCCGTAGGGGATCCGGTCCCCGGATTGTTTACCTCTACGCTTAACAATGTCTATATCAACCTGGAGGATTATTTTGAATGGTATTATTTGCTGGCCGATGGCATGGGTGTCCAGGGATACATTCAGCTATGCAACCGTTACGTGTCGTACCGTTATAACTGGTACTCAAATTATAACAACCTGGTGAACGGCAACGGTATCGGGGGGTTCGAAGATTACGGCTTCACCAGCGTGGGCGGCCATATCGCCTTTGAAAATACCTACCAGTTCCTGAAATCCTGGGAAACGATCAAAGGCCTCATGGATACGCGTACCGGGCAGGCGAAGCAGGATGCGAACATGTACTTTAAGCTGGTCTCCGTGATTAAATGTTTCCAGGTCTGCCGGCTGGTGGATTTATGCAATTCTGTCCCTTATTTTGATGCCTTCCAGGGAAGCACCGGCGGACCCACGCATTATTTTCCGGCCTATGACGACCCGCAGAAGATCTATGAATCGGTCATTGACCAGCTGGGTAACCTGGTGGATTCCCTTCCTGTTTTCTACAATCAGATGTCTTCGACAGCCCAAAGCACCCTTGCCAACCAGGATCTGGCCTTCAAGGGAGATATCGGTAAATGGGTGGAATACGCCAATGCGCTCAGACTCAAACTCCTGGTCAGGATCTCCGGTGTGGATGAGGCTTTTGTAAAACAGCGTTTGCCAAAAGTATTCGAGGCGCCCCTGCCTACCCAGGACCTGTACTGGCAAACGCCTTCGCCTACCGACCTGCAAAATGGGATCACCTGGCAGCGTGGCATCAGGGATCAGCCCTATACCACTTTCATGACGGGCATCATCATGAAAAGGCTGAACTATGGAACGGCTGCCTATGAGCCCGGAACTGACGATCCCAGGCTGCCCGTGCTGGCCTTTCCCACCTACCATCACGATTACAGGGCTATCTCCTATAATATAGATTCCCAGACGGTGATATACAACAGCGGAGAGCATTATTATCCTTATGCGGACGATATTAACTCATCGCTGACCCAGAATGCCAAGTCGATGTACAGCCTGGTCACCTTTCATAACAACCCTTATTTGCCGGTATTCATGTTTACCCTCGGGCAACTGGATTTGCTGGAAGCGGAAATAGAACTGAAGGGGCTTGCACCCACCGGCAAAACGGCTGACCAGCATATCAGGGACGAGGTGATCCATTCTACGAAATA
>DASULB010000516.1:0-4349 GCA_036278455.1 Chitinophagaceae bacterium
GGCCCCTGATGTCCGTACGCTCTGAGAAAAGATATTTCTGGCGTGACATCAGGTATTCGATCATGGGAAGCGCCCTGCGGTTATAGATCTGCTTACTGTCCGTTACGATGGCAATGGACAGCGGATGCAGGGCCGAGACCAGCTTCACCGTTCCCGGCACATCCGTAGAATAGTCAGGGGCCTTCAACTGCTTGTTCCAGCCGCTGTAAAAATCATTCATGGCGTAAGCGATCATATTTTCCAGGGTCTCGTTCAGCGAACAGGTCGCATTTTTACGGTAATCATGAAAGCCCATGAGGTGGGTGGCGATATACTTATAAGCGGTATACACATTTCCTTTTTTTGCGACAAGCCTGCAACTGAACCGGAGGGAATCCCCGCTGTCCAGCGAGGATGCCTGTTGACCGAGTACCGGAGCAAAAAGCATGGGCTGGGCATTTCCCCGGCCGTTGCGGACCAGTACCCCGAAGCGAGAAGAATGACGCGTCGGAAAGCGGAACGGGATCTCCGATGAATCGGCGGCTACCCCAACGGTATATCCGTTCCTGCAAACGAGAGCCGATGGGATGGTGCACATAAACTCGCCGGACAGGTAGGAGCTGTCAGGGAACCGCTTCTCCTGCCAGATGAGTGGCTGGAAGATGCCATCTGTTTTCTCCAGGGAGGTTTCCGGCGCACCGACATAGCCCACCGAGTACCAACCTTTACGGCGGGCCGTCAGCTGAAATGTGACTTTAGGATCCTCCGTTCCCCGGGCAAGGACCATCTCCGCCCGCAAATCAAAACCAGCGTTTCCCTTAAACCGCCAATGCACCTTATTTCCCTGCAACTGAGCTTTAACGGCCCGCATCCGAATGGTATCCGCTGCACGAAAATAGTCGGTGGTAAAGCCTTTGCCATCAGGGATTTTCCAACCGGGAACAACAAAGGCGAATTTACGGATGTGGCGAAGTTTCTTTCCAGGCGCATCAGGGCGGAACATCACCAGGAAAGTTGGCTGAAAGACCGTCTTGTGTCCGGATGGTTTATTGATCAATACAAGGGTGCCCTCACCACTGACCTGCACCCGGTAGATCGTATTTTCCATCTCCCCAACCTGCTGTCCATTTGCCTTTAATCCCGGAAACAGAAAAAAGGATGCGCAGGCGGCCCATAAAAATAGTGTAGCTTTCCTCATCTTAATGTTTTTTAAATTGTGTGGTGTAAGCGTCACCTCATTTCTGAGGCTCTGAAGCAAAAGGGAAATTCTTCAGGCTCATGGGCCCTGGACAGTTAGGATCGGTGAGCTTATTTCTCTCCGTCCTGGTAAACCCGGACTTCATACACCCTGGCGGTGTCTGAACCGTTCGTAGCAAGGACGGTCACCCTTAGCCGGGTAGCTTTCACAGCATTAAAACGGTGCACACGGCGTCGGATGTAATTGCCTTTTTCCTCCACCAAAGGCTGCCAACCATTTCCATTATGGTATTCCACGGTGTAGTCCTTTACGCAGTCGGGATACCGGAACAAGGGGAGGATCACCCTTTTGTTCTGGTCCGTATCAAAAGTCAGCTGAACCGTATCGAAGCTGACCGGCGCATCCCACCTGAGTTCGAAAACAGCCGGCAGCTGCTTAGCCGGATCCGATATCCATATGTTCGTCCATTTATCCGGTCGATTTGTCCCCTTGGTAAGGTTTCCTGCGCCGAAGGGAAGACTCTCCGGGGTAAGCCTGAGACACAGGCCCGTTCCTCCGGTCAATGGTTGCCAGTGGCCCGCTTCCCCGGCACCGGGAATGTCTTTTAAGGCCACATCCGGGAAGAGCTCCCGGAATGTACCTGATTTTTCGGCAAAGGAGGTCTTGGGCGGCAGATAAGCAGCCGTACAGCCCACCGGCAACCGGCAGGGTTCGCCGCTCTGTTCCCGGAAGGAATTCCAGAAAATGCCGGGGCTGGCCTCCAGGTACACGTAGTACAACTTACCCGGTGTTACCCGCGCGCCGAGGGGGAAACGCACCCATTGCCGGTCTCCGGCCGGTACGGTAGTTTCAACGGAAGCGATGTCATGCGCTGCGCGGAAGTCCCAAACGTAAGGGGCTTCCCTGAGTCCCATACGGATCCGCCCGGAGCTACCTGTTTTCGAGGTAAGCAGCAGTTCTACCGCATCAATGCGGTCTGATGATACCGGAAATAACTGCGCATGTGGCCTGGTGAGCTCCCGTGAGCCATTCGGATCCGGGAATCCTAACGGTGCCTCGCTGGAGGAGGTGACACGGGCCCGCAGTGCGAGGTCCGCGGCATCGGTATTTTCTATACCGGGGATATGGCCATCCTGGCGGAGGATCATTTGCTGCGCTTCAGCGGCGTGTGTGCGTGCGATTTCTCCCGGACTGACTTTATACCTGTTTGCCAGCGCGGCCACGATCCCGACGGCCTGTCCGCAGATGGAGCCTGTGGAAAGCACCCGGGAGGAGGCAAAAGCCAGGTACGAGCAACTGATGGGACGTCCTGCCATGAAAAGGTTCGTCACATTCCTGGAATACAAAGACCGGATGGGAATGGGATAGACCATGGTGCAGAGATCCTGCCAGTTGGCTTCCCTGCCCGGCGGCGCATAGGGTTCTTCGTTGCGGGCGAGCATGCCACCGGGAACATGTACGTCGATGTGCCAGACACCATAAGCCACCGCATCATCGAGTGTGCCCGGATCCTGGATATCCCGCTGGGTGATCACATAATCACCTATCATCCGGCGGGAGGCGCGTTTGTAGGGCCAGAAGCCAACAAAATCCAGCCCGTAACGATCTGCCTTTTCTCGGTCCACCTGGCTGCAGGACTGGTTTTTGATATGGTCCCAGATCCCCAGCAACTGTTTGAGTGCTTCATGCCGGATCTCATTATTGTCCTTTATCGGGTGGTAGGGGGTACCTACTTCAATCCACCAGTAGCCGCCGTCGATGAAGCTGTGCCCCCGGTGATAAAGGGATTTGTCATCGGGAAATTCCAGCGCCCAGCCGGGCCGTTTAAACGGAACGGAGCGACCGGCATCACGGGCCCGGAAAAAAAGGGTATTCCCCATGACGGTCTCATCGGCCTTCTCCGGTGCCAGCGATTCGGAGTATTCGGCGCGGGCTTCTCTTCCCCAGCGGTGATCTGCCCCTGCCAGCGCCCCCAGCATGCCATCACCGGTGGCATCCACAAAGTATTCCCCTTTTAGGTTAAAAGATTTTTCGGTCCCCAGCTGCACTACGAAAATCGATTCAATATGTGCAGGGTCTTTCATAAAAACGCGGTGCATGTGCGTATTCAGATAATGGGTGATGTTCTTTTCGGTGATCACCCACTCATAAAGTACCAGGTCTCAATGCGCATTCATGGTTCCTTCCAGGTAATAGTCCTGGTTACGCACGCGTTCCTCGGTATGAAATTCCTCGTTAATGCCTCCTTCTTTGATCCAGGGTTGTTGGACACTGTTGTCTTCGGGAAAGAGTTTCACCTCGCTGGAGGAATTGCCGCCGAACATGGCCCGGTTATGCACCAGTGCCACTTTTAATCCGGCGCGGGCGGCACTGATCGCGGCGCTAACCCCGGATATGCCGCCGCCGACCACCACCAGGTCGTATGCCTTTTCCGGCGTGTTGGCGGCCAGCATCAAACCTTTTTCCGCGGCCATGTTCCGGGGCTTCGCCCCCGCGCGGGCAGCTACGGGCAACCCGAAAAGTCCGCCCAGGAAAGTCAGTCCCATATTTCCAAAAAAATTTCGTCTTGATACCATACGCCTGTATTTAAAAGTTCACTATCTGATTACATAATCATGTCCGGGTTGGAGGATAAACTGCCAGGCTGCCCTGGAATAGGAGGTTTTGACCGTGCGGTTTTCCGTCAGGTCTTTTACCTGGCATTTGCCGGCCTGCTCCGAAAGGATGGTGATCTTTGTACTGATGGTGCCATCCTTGCCATAATAAACAGTTTTCCCACTAAATCCAACAGGGTAAACCCTGCCGAATAACCTGCCATCCTGACGTTCTACCACGAATCCGGTGCCTCCCACAAACAACGGAATCTTATCTACCGGCAGGGAAAAATCTTTTAACAGGACAGGTCCCCTGTATGTCTTTCCGTTAGCATAGTCAACCCATGTTCCTTTAGGCAGATAGATATTGCGGGTGGTCGCCGTCGCGTAGTCGTCCCCGTAGAGGGGGGTTGCCATCAATGCATCCCCTATCATCCACTGGTATCCACGGACCCGCTCATTGGCCCTGTAGTAGGTAAGGGTATCCTGTGGGTATGCCAATGGAAGCGGTGTCATCGGATAAGGAAAGCCTGTCTTTACGGCTCGGACTGCGGCGCTGTATAAATAATCCTGTAGCC
>DASULB010000517.1:0-2331 GCA_036278455.1 Chitinophagaceae bacterium
ATACAAAACCCGGCATGATGCCCACTTTACATTGATCCGCGGTGATCACACCCGGGCAATTGGGGCCTATGAGCCTGGAGCCTTTACCCGCAAGATAATTTTTAGCTTTCACCATATCCTGCACCGGGATGCCCTCTGTAATGCAGACAATTAGTGCAATCCCTTCTTCGGCGTCTTCCATGATGGCGTCGGCGGCAAAGGCGGGAGGTACAAAGATGATGGATACATTGGCCCCCGTGGCTTCAACGGCGTCCTTCACCGTATTAAACACCGGCCGGTCCAGGTGTGTCTGTCCGCCTTTGCCGGGTGTAACGCCTCCTACGACATTAGTACCGTATTCAATCATTTGGGTCGCATGGAAAGTGCCTTCGGTTCCTGTAAATCCTTGTACGATGATCTTGCTTTGCTTATTAACGAGTACGCTCATTGGAAAATGCTGTTAAATAGGTTTGACGCCCTCTTTTGATTAGGCGGATGTGAAAAATACCCCGCAAAAGTAAGGCATAATTTTTATAAAATGGCCGCAGAACCTGTCCCTGCTTACCGCGGTGTGGGATATAAGTCACCATGGCCCGGGAAGGTCATTGGCTACACGCCGGTGTACCGGTATTAATAAGTGCCGCCCAACGGTTAAAAAATAACAGATGGCCCCGTCCTCCATCGGTCACCGGTCATCATCCGGTCTGCCGCTAGATCAATTCCTTTAGTTTTTCCACCACCCTGTCTATTTCTTCCATGGTATTTTCCCGTGAGAAGGAAAAGCGAACAGGAACCTGCTGGGTATCGGGGTTTACCGCAGCTATCACGTGAGAGGTGGTGTTGGCACCCGAACTGCAGGCACTTCCGCCTGAGACACAGATGCCGTTGATGTCCAGGTTAAAGAGCAGCATCTCCGTCTTGTCGCTTTTGGGAAAGGAAACATTTAATACCGTATAGAGGCTCCTGCCGTCCCAGTCGCCATTGAAGGCGATTTCCGGAATATCTTTCTGTAACCGGGCAGCCATATACATTTTCAAACCGGCGATATAGTTTTTGTCTTCCTCATAATGGGCGAGTGCCTTTTCCAGGGCCTTGGCCATGCCCACGATGCCATAGACGTTTTCAGTGCCTGCGCGCATGTTGCGCTCCTGTGCGCCGCCATGCATAAACGGCTTTATTTTGATATCCTCATTGACATAGAGCAGACCGACGCCCTTCGGTCCGTGAAACTTGTGGGCCGCCGCGTTGATAAAGTGCACATGCGCTTTTTTCAGGTCAAGGGGGTAATGCCCGATCGTTTGCACCGTATCGCAATGAAAAACTGCTTCATACTGCCGGCACAACTCCCCCACTGCTTCCATATCAAGAATGTTTCCGATCTCATTGTTGCCATGCATCAGGGTGACCAACGTTTTTTCCGGGTTGTCTTTTAAAAGCGATTCCAGGCTGGCGAGGTCCACGTGGCCACCGGGCAGCAATGCCACATAAGAAAGCCTGATCTCCCGGCTCTGGTGGATGAACTCACTGGCATGCAAAGTAGCGTGGTGTTCAATGGGAGAGGTAATGATACGGGTACAGCCCAAATCTCGGATTGCCGCCGTAATGGCCGTATTGGTGCTTTCGGTGCCACCGGAGGTAAAAAACAGTTCCCCGGGATGCACCCCCAGCAACTTAGCGATGGATTTCCTGGCCTGCTCGACCGCCAGTTTGGTTTCCCGCCCATAGGAATAGATGGAAGAGGGGTTTCCGAACTTCTCTGTCATGTAAGGCAACATGGCATCCAGCACCTCCTTGTCAAGCGATGTGGTAGCGGCGTTGTCAAAATATATTCTTTGCACCTTTGTGACATTTATTGTGAACGGCCGCAAAGTTCAGAAAAAAACACCAGACTGCCATTCCTTTTTAGGGTGAAAACCGCTACGGGACTGTATTTTCCTAAGTCTATAGAAGAAGTGATCTAATGCGGACGGCCTTGTCAAGGCCTAGGAATCGTTCAGTCAATAAGTGAGTGATTCTTTGTTCCTTCTTTTTCTAAGATCATACAGTATAAGATTGACACAGTCGAAATCATCAACCAAATAGAAATATTTTCAATGATGAATCCTTACTTTTAAGCGAATGAAGTATTTTAAATTTTGGCTCCCTGGTAAAACATTATGTTAAATCCATCCTATTCGACCGAACATAATCCGATATTCAATACATATTTTCACATATATATGTCTATTCATGCCTTAAGTATCGGAAATTTTCCGATATTTGTTGAATAATATGCCAAAGATGACTTTTCAGGAAAATATACAAGCTTTTGGCGGTCAGCCGTTGACCCGGCAAATCCTACTGGATCTCCTG
>DASULB010000518.1:0-4059 GCA_036278455.1 Chitinophagaceae bacterium
AGGTTAATGGGCCGGGTCTTAAGGGTATCACCAAAATCCGCACACCCGAGTGGTCGGCGATGACGGTGCACGGGCTATCCTTGAGTTTCTGAGGCAAAATGATGGCGTAAAATAGACTATACCACCAGGCAGATGACTTCAAAGCTGCCCCCCTCTTTCCTGTTTCTGTTTGTGGTAAAGCTTTTGCTGCGAATAGAGGTGTTTTTATGTAAACCTGCCATATCTTGGTAGTTATGCTTCCCAAAATGGGAGCTTTTTCGATTTTGGGTCGTTTTTTTATTGTAAATCATTGCCTCATACGTTTCTGAAGTCTTCAGCCTTTTTGCTTACTTTTAAATGATTTTACGCCAACTTAATAAGAGTCTCATCTGGTAGTGTCTGCAACCCCGGCACGGCACTCATTTTTAATGTTGAGATTATCAATTTAAATCTCGATGGAAATGCTCCGGTTTCATCAAAAGCTAATAACAATCACATTGGAATCTGATGTTAATCATTGATCGCATCTCCTGCTTGTACGTTCTTTGCATTAAAATAAACTTATTCATTAAAACTAACCGATATGAAACTGCAAATCAAAAAAGACGCGCTTCTGAGAGATATCCAGAAAGAATTCAACCGCCACTTTCCATTTCTCAGGATTGCTTTCTTCAAACTTCCGCATACAGACAGGAAGTTGTCTCCGAAAAATGAAGAACTGGACAGGTTTACCGCCGTAAGCGAGCTTGTTAAATGGACTGATGATAAAGTCATTGAAATAAATGGAGAGATGACAATCGGCCAGTTTGAATTAATAATGAAGCAGATCGGGTTATTTATACAGGTTTTTCGGAAATCAGGCCGAGTATGGATAGAAACATCCTATACTGATGACTGGACTTTACTGAAGCAAAATGAAGAGGGTAAAATGATGAGCAGCATACATGATGTCGAGTCTGAAAGAGAAAATGACTGGGATGAGTGAGAAAATGTTTTTCTTTAATAGGGCAGATCTCTCAGTTTTTTTTCATTCAGAACGAACACTTTGCCGTTCTGAATGTCAATGAGTTTCTCTGATTTAAAATCGCTGAGCGTTCTTATCAGAGACTCTGTCGCAACGCCGATAACAGAAGCCAGATTTTCTCTGGAAATGTCCAGCTCTGCAACGGCATTTTTATCTGTCTTATACTTTTCTATTAATTTCAGCAGTCCGAAACTTACCTTTTTCCGGAGGGAATTATAGGCCAGGTTTAAAAGGTTTTCTTCATTTGACACTGTATTATGTGCAATCATCTTGATAAATTGCCCTGAAATTCGAAGATCACATGAAACGAGATTCAGGAAATCCTTACATGGAATCAGCATCAGCTCTGTATCGGCCAATATTTGCGCATTATCTTTGTAATTGGTTTCTTCTAATACAGACAGGTAGCCAAAAAAATCGCCGGGACCGTATACATGAGTAATAAATTCTTTTCCGTCTTCATTGATCAGGTAAGTTTTTACTTTTCCGCCGACAACGTAATAAATAAATTTAGGCCTGTGTCCCTCTGCATACAAAAGATGCTTTTTAGGGTAACGACAAACTTCTCTCTCATCCGAAGTAAGCGTTATGTTGCCCAATTCACGGGCGCCCTCAATAAATTCATTTATTCCCTGAGGGCCGGGTTCAAAAGTACGGCGAAGGTATTCCAGCTTTTTTAATCTTGACTCTACCGCGTTGAGTAGTTCAATGCCGTCAAACGGTTTGGTGATATAATCATCTGCCCCCATTTCCATTCCTTTTCGAAAATCATTTCTCTCTGATTTTGCTGTGAGGAAGATAAAGGGCGTACCTGCCGTTTCATCATGTTTATTTAACAAATGCAGAACGCCGTAACCATCGAGCACGGGCATCATAATATCGCAGATTACCAGGTCGGGCCGTTCGGATATCGCTATTTCAGCCCCCGCCTTGCCATTCTCTGCGGTAATAACTTCATGACCAGAGAGCTGAATAATTTCAGCAATATTCTCCCTGACTTCCTGATTGTCTTCTATGATCAGTATTTTTGACATAACTGTAAATTATGATTTCGGTAGATAAATAGTAAAACACGAGCCTTTATTCAATTGGCTTTCAATTTCCATCTTGCCATGAATAAGTTCGAGGTATTTTCTTATAATATGAAGCCCCAACCCGGTTCCCTGTATATTCAGCACATTCCCGCCCCGGAAAAACCGTTCGGTTAAATGCTTCATGTCTTCCCTGGAAATACCCATACCCTGGTCCCTTACTGCAATGGAAAGCTGCTGATCATCCGCTGAACAAATAATATGAATGGCGCTGCCGGCACCTGAAAATTTTATTGCATTGGATATTAGATTGATGATAACATTCTTCAAAATATCCATATCTGCTTTAACCGTAACAAGAGATTGGCATTCAAAAATAATATGCTGTTCCGGCTTTAATAACTGCTCCATATCTTCCACGATACCATGGATCAAGCTGTGAATTCTTTCCGGGGTTACTTCCTGTTCTATACTATTGACCTTGCCTTCATCGAGCTTACCCACCGAGAGAAAGTCTTCTAAGATGTTCTTCAGTCCAAGTACCGAGTTCCTTATTCGTTGAATATGTCTCATCCTCTGGCCTGATTCAGGAAGGTCATTGTATTTCTCCAGTAAGAAGGCGGAAGAAAGGATGGTACTTAAAGGGGTGCGGAATTCATGAGAAGCCAGGGTAACAAATTTTGATTTAAGATCGTTTGTGTGCTTCTCATTCTCAAGAGCGGTACTCAGTTCTTCTTTTGAACGCTCCAGTTCGGACAATGTTTCCTGCAGCATTTTCGTCCTGGCCTCTACCTTTTGCTCAAGTTCCATATTCAGCTTGGTGACTTCCCGGGTGATTTGTTGCAGTTCTTCTTTTTGCTGCAGTACGATTTTTTCACTATTCTTTCTTATGGTGATGTCAACGATGAAGGCAATGACATATATCCTTTCCTGAAAAGAATACGGACTTAAACTGATTTCTACAGGGAATTGGCTACCATCTTTTCTTACTGCATGTAAATCCCGACCTGCTCCCATCTGGCGGGGTAACGGATGATCGTGGAAGTTAGCCCTGTCTTTCTCGTGGATCGAATGATATTCTATAGGGACCAGTATTTCAACCTTTTTTCCCAAGACCTCATCCTTGCTATAGCCAAACTGCTTTTCGGCATACCTGTTAAAATTGATGATCCTTCCGCGGCTGTCTGTAACAACGATGCCGATCGTGGCATGGCTAAATACCAGGCCAAATTGATGAGTTTCGGCTATTTCGACCTCGGGATCGGTATCTTTGTCTGCATCGTTCATTTTACAATTCAGCATTTTGGCCTGGAGCGGGTAACAAAGCCTGTGTCAGCCATGCGAATTTAATCAAAATCTGTCAGTATATATTAAAAATTTTGAATCTGTCACAGGCCTCTTTTTCCAACTGTTCACGATAGTCGGGGTGGGCGATCCGGATAAGTGCCTTTGCCCGCTGCCGCAGGTTTTTACCATAGAGATCAGCTATCCCAAACTCGGTGACAATATAATGCACATGCGCCCGTGTGGTGGTGACGCTTGCTCCCGGCTTAAGGCAGCAAACAATTTTGCTTTCTCCCCTGGAAGTTACAGAGGGCATGGCAATGATCGGTTTCCCTCCTTCGGACAAGGCAGCGCCCCGTATAAAGTCCATTTGGCCCCCTACGCCCGAATATTGGGTGGTGCCGATAGAATCTGCACAAACCTGACCGGTCAGGTCCACCTCTATGGCACTGTTGATGGCCATTACCCGGGGATTTTTTCTGATGATGCTGGTATCGTTGGTAAAGGAGGTTTCTTTCATGGCAACAAGCGGGTTATCATGAATGAAGTCGTATACCGTTTTTGTTCCCATGACAAAGCTGGAAACGATTTTATTCGGCAAAACTTTCTTACAGTTACCGGTGATCACGCCTTTCTCTACCAGCGGTATAATGCCGTCGGAAAACATCTCGGTGTGTATGCCCAGGTTTTTGTGATGTGCCAGTTCGCCCAGGACGGCATTTACGACACCCCCGATGCCGA
>DASULB010000519.1:0-7942 GCA_036278455.1 Chitinophagaceae bacterium
ATTGCCTGGCCTGTTAATGTTTCCGTATCCCTGGACGCCACGATGGGGGTACAGGCGCTGGTATAGATGCCTTTTGGCAATGGAAACAGTCAGACCGCGCAATCCTTCCCGACGATCCTCCATGGGTACCGGCCATTCCCCTTTTCCACGCCTGTTAATAGGACGCTTTTCATCAGATGCTTGTTTCGCTGTCCAATGATAACGCACAAATATAGGACGACGAAGTACGAAAATACTACATTCATTGAGATAAAAATAAATTTTTGGGTAAATTTTCACCATGGGTGCATTCGGTGCATTTTTCGGTTCTTTTTCAAATGTGTTAACGCACTGTTTATGAATTAATTGCATTACCATTACACTAAAATGCCCCCTTCGCGTCCGGTTACCAAAAAGTGGTCCCTCCCGGTGAGCGCCGGAAGTCATCCTCCAGAAACAATACTGCGATAAAATATTCCGGTAAAGAATCTGTTTTTATATTTACCCTTTTATTTTTCGCATGCGCATAAACAAAACACGATATCTGGCCTTTACAGGAATCCTTTTGATGCTGACAGTCGGCAAGGCGATGGCCCAGAATCCCATCGTTATCAATGGAAAAAAAGCTGAGGATTCTTCCTGGATGACCCAGCAGGTGCCTTCCGAGACACTTGCCAAAAAAAAATTCACTCTGAAAAGACGCCTGATCCAAAACATGATCACGCGTTTCAATTCCTATTATAATGCCCACACCAAACTTTCCTCCATCCTGGAGGCGGTAGAAAAAGAACATCAAGACGATTATGATTCCTTGCTGAGCATTTACCCATATGCCCCGGGGGATTTTACCACCATGTCCACCAATCTGGATTCCGTGATCTTTAACGCCAGTTATGGCATCCAGATTCATGATCCCCGGTCCAAATGGATCGACAATCTCTACCTCATCGCGGGGAAAGCCTATTATTTCAAAAAGGATTACGCCGATGCTGTCAAAGCCTTTAAATACATCATCAAAAACGAGGGCGCCAAAACTGCGGAAGGCGCTCCCGAGGTTATCGGAAGCCGCGGGTCGGTGCCCGAAGCCCAGATTTCCGTCGCGACGCCGGAAAAAAAGAAGCTCTTTTATCACCGCCCCAGCCGCAATGACGCCTTCGTATGGCTGGTACGCACCTATATTGATTCAGGGTCCCTTGACCAGGCCGCCAGCCTGATGAGTACCCTGAAGACGGACCCGGCGTTCCCCGAAAGGTTGCAACTGGATCTGGCGGTGGCCGAAACCCGGCTTTATTTTCACCAGCTTCTTCCCAAAAAGGCCATTCCCTTTCTGGCAAAAGCCGCCGCACTGCAACCCGACGGGCACCTGAAGGCCCGCTGGGAATATCTGCTGGGTCAGCTTTATCAACAGCGGGGCGACTGGGCCAATGCGTTGGGTCATTACAAGCGGGTCATTCACCTGCCGACGGATCCTATGATGCATTTTTACGCTTACCTCAACATGACCGAACTGCACATATTGCAGGATAAGGAAGACTTTGCCACCGGCAGCCGGCTGTTGCTCAAAATGGCGCGTAAGGAGAAATACGACCGTTACAGGAGCATTATCTATTTCAGTCTGGGCAGAATGGCGATCAAATCCCGATTGCCGGACAAGGCCATTCCTTATCTTATGGAAAGCCTGCGGCACAATCCCGAGAATGTTTCCCAGAAACTGGCATCCTCCCGTTTGCTTGCAGTCACCTTTTACAATACCGGAAGATACCGCCTGGCAAAAATGTACTATGACAGCACCGCCATGCTGATGACGCCGGGCGCCCAGGGGGCCGGAACGGTTAACCTGCGCCGGGAAGCCCTGGCCGGCGTGATGGATCAGCTCAATGTAATCGGACGTCAGGACAGCCTGCAACGTCTCGCAACCATGCCGCAGGACGAGCTGAAAACCTATCTGGAACAGATCGTAAAGGACAGCCTCCGGGCCAGAAAAAGAAGAAACCTTGTGATCAACAAACCCGCTATAAAGGGCGGCAACCCCGAAACTGCTGCGCTGCCGAGGTCACAGACGCAAGACAGCCAAAGCAATTCCCCCCAGACACAAGCCTGGTATTTCTATAACCCCGCGCTCCGGGCCAAGGGCTTTTCCATTTTCAGGAGCCGGTGGGGCAAGCGGCCGTTGGCAGACAACTGGCGGACAGCTGGTGCTTCCGGACAAACTCCGGCCGTGGCCGCCCTTCATCCGTCCTTACCGGCGGATTCCTCCGCAAAGGCACGCCCGGAGGAGGGCACTTCATCCGATGTCGCCGGGCTTATGGCAAACATTCCCCTGAAGCCTGAACAAAAGAAAGCTTCGGACGATTCCATCATGCAGGCCATGTATCAGGAAGCGAACATCTTTGCCGACAGACTGGACAACGACAGCGCCTCGGGCAATATACTCAGGAGGTTGCTCTCCCGTTTCCCTGAAAGTCCGCTGACCGCCGCCATCTATTATCGCCTCCAGCTTATTTCCACCCACCTGGACAGTTCCTTCCAGGCGGACCATTACCGCCAGCTGCTCTTTGAAAAGTTCCCTGAATCCAAATACGCCGCCGCCCTCAGCCAGGCTAAAAAAAGCACGCTGCCCCCCACCCAGCCACTTGCCAGCCGGCTTTATGATGCAGCCTACCTCCATTACCTCACCGGCAATTACGATCGCGTACTGGCCCTGAAAGACAGCGCCATGCGCCTGGATCCTGAAAACCAACAAAAATCCCGGTTCGATCTGCTGGGTGCCATGGTAGTCATCAAACAGCAATCCGACAGCGCGGGGAAAAACGCGTTGCGACAGGTGCTGGCCCAGGATAAAGCCGATACAGCCATTTCCCGGGAGGCTGCCGCCATCCTGGATGCCCTGAATCACAAACAGGAACTGATCGAACATTTAGCGCACCTGCAACTGCCTGCACCTGAACAGCCAGGTCCTTCCGCCGACACTGCTGCGCGCGAAATAACCTCCGTCCAGCAGCCTGCAGGTAAGCTCCAGGCCTCACCCAAAACCGCCGTCAACAATCCTCCCGCCCCACCGGCGGGCCGGGATACAGCGGCCGCAACGCCCCCCATGCCGGCACCAGCCCCGTCTACCGCTTATAAACTCAACGCCAAAGAGCCTCATTTTGTGGTGCTTGCCTTCAATCATAACACTAAAAAACTCATGGAAGAATGCCTGAGTAAATTTTCGGCCTATACCCAGCAGGCACACCCCGGAAAAGGCATCGAAGTGAGCTCCTATCTGGTGGGACGCGGCCAGATCGTACTTATTTTCCGGTTGTTTGCGGATGAAGCCGCGGCACTGCGTTATTATAAGGAAATCCGGGAAAAGGCACCGACCGTCATCATCGCCGATGTCCCCCGGTCCGCTTACCGGTTTTTCATCATTTCGCGTGATAATTTTATCCTGCTCAATAATACCAAAGATTACCAGGGATACATCCAATTCTTCTCGCGGTACTACCGGTAAATTTAGCAATACTTTTACCCCAAAGCAATGGAAATTTGATAGTTTTGCGCTGATCGGGTATTTTCCATCAAAGAAAGCTCAGGCGTTTGCCAGGGGTTTCGTTTAAACCCGGAAGGGTATTGTTTACAGGATTTCAACCTAAGATCATCAGTTTGTTTATGAAAAAATCTGTTAAAATACTGTGGATTTGTGTACTGTGTGTGATAGCGGCTTTCGGCTTCTCCGTCCTGCTGATCAACTGGGGGGTATTTGGGTACATGCCACCCATGAGCGAATTGGAAAACCCTTCTGCTGCACTGGCCTCCGAAGTAATAGCGGAAGACGGCACCCCCATGGGCAAGTTCTATTACGCCAATGAGGACAGGACCTCCTGCGATTTTAAAGACATCTCCCCTTACGTGGTCAACGCTCTGGTAGCCACCGAGGACGAGCGTTTTTACCAGCATTCGGGCATTGACGCCAAAGGGACGCTCGCCATCCCTTTTTACCTGCTGACCGGCCGCAAGCGCGGCTCCAGTACCATCACCCAGCAGCTGGCGCTCAACCTTTTCGGCACACGCTCCCCCAATCCGGTCATCCGTGCCTTTCAAAAATTGAAAGAATGGGTGCTGGCGGTGAAACTGGAAAGGAACTTCACCAAAGATGAGATCCTGGCGCTGTATCTGAATACGGTTGGTTTCGGCGACAATGTGAAAGGGATCAAAAATGCCGCCCGCACTTTTTTTAATAAAAGTCCCGGACGCCTGAACATCCAGGAAGCCGCCACCCTGGTAGGCATGCTTAAGGGAAATACCCTCTACAACCCGAGGGTCCATCCCAAATACGCCCTGGACCGCCGCAACATCGTCATCACCAAAATGGAGGAGAACCACTACATCACAAAGGCCCAGGAGAATGCCGCCCTGAGCTCCCCCATCCGGTTGCAATATCACAAGATGAACCAGAATACGGGGATTGCCCCTTACTGCAGGGAATACATCAGGGGCTTCATGAAAAGCTGGTGCAGTCAGCATCAGAAAGCCGACGGATCGGATTACAACATCTATTCCGACGGATTAAAGATATATACCACCATCAATCCCCGCATGCAGTTATACGCGGAACAGGCAATGAACCAACGCCTGGCCGAATTACAAGCAACCTTCAACAAACAGTATGACATTAAAAGCGGCGTGGTATGGAAGCGCAATAAGAATTACCTGAACATCTTCGTTAAAAACAGCGCCCGTTATCATAACATGAAAGCCGAGGGAAAGAGCGATAAGGAAATCCAAAAGTTCTTCAGCACGAAAAAGGTAAAGATGCGTGTATTCTCCTGGCATCATACCACGGATAATATTCCCTATACCATCGATACGATGATGACGCCGATCGACTCCATTAAATACCTGCAGCAGGTCATTCAGTCGGGATTCCTGGCCATTGATCCTGAAAGCGGCGACATCAAGGCATGGGTCGGCGGACCAGACTTCCGCTATTTTAAGAACGACCATGTGCTGACCACCCGGCAGGTCGGCTCCACCATCAAACCATTTTTATATTGTCTGGCGATGATGAACGGATTTTCCCCGTCGACCATGGTTCCCGATCAGCCCGTTGCCTTTCCCAAGTTTCATTGGGTTTCTAAGAACGATGAAGGCGGCGGCGGTCCTGATGTAACCCTGGAAACCGGGCTGGCAGCTTCGCTGAACCATGTGGCGGCCTATCTGATCAAGCAGCTTACACCAAAAGTATTCGCCGATTTCCTGAAAACCAGGATCAATATTACCAGCAAGGTCCCTCCCTACCCTTCCATCGCGCTGGGTACCCCGGAGATCTCTCTCTACGAGATGGTGCGGGGATATTCCATCTTCCCCAACAAGGGATTGATGGCAGAGCCACTGCTCATCACGCGTATTGAAGACCGGAATGGCAACATTCTGGCCAACTTCAGTCCCAAAAAGCACGAGGTCATCAGCCAGAATACTGCGGCCACCATGGTGCGGATGATGGAAGGAGTGGTCAATTACGGGACCGGCGCCAGGATAAGGACCCGCTTTAACATCCAAAGCGAACTTGGCGGGAAAACAGGTACCACCAACAGCAATACGGACGGCTGGTTCATCGGCTACAGCCCGCAGTTACTTGCCGGCGCCTGGGTGGGTTTCAACTATAATTTCCTTCATTTCAGCACCACCCATATCGGCCAGGGCGCCAATACGGGACTGCCTATCTTCGCACTGTTCATGAAAAAGGTCTATGCCGATAAAACGCTCGATATTAAGCCCGGCGCCCAATTCGATCTGCCTCCGGTGCCCGTAGTGACCAACCCGTATAATTTTGATCCGAACGTTCCACCGGGCCAGACGATGCCCGGTACCGGGGGAAACGGAAACGCCAACGATTATTTTGATGTGGACAATAAAAGTGGCGATAAAAAGGCGGCTTCCGAGTCCGGGAAGACCGATAACAAATCCCGGCAGCAAAAGCCCAAAGCATTATATCCTCCACAGGGCGATGGTCATTAACATGGGTCAGTTACCATCTGCCACTTGTTAACCCTGCAGAAGATTCTGAAAAAAATTTAATATGACCATGAAATCCGTCATTCCTTTGGTGCTGCTGTGCTTTTGCCTTTCGGTGTCCGCTAAGGCGCAATATTATTTTCAGGACATTTGCAACGCCCGCAGCACCATGGAGGAACATCACAGAAACATGAGTCAGGGCATCCACCATATCCGGATCAGAAGTTATGATGCAGACCATTCCATGAACAAGGGGTTCCGTTGTGTAAAAAAGCTTTCTGGTGACTTCCGGCACGTGATCACGGAAACGGGATCCGTTCAGACCGGCAATTCCGTCATCAATTCATTCTTCGACGACAGTGGGCGGATCACCCATACAGTGGACAGCACAGCCCTCAGCGTAAATGATACTTATTATTATTATGATCACGATAAAAGCCGACGGATAGACAGCCTCCGGTTCTATTCCTATGCCGCCAAGAACAAGGACACCTTCCGGTTCAAAGAAGCCCATGTTTACCACTATGACGCCGGCGGCAGGCTGCAGAAAATGGTCCGCAGAAAAAACGGGAAGCCTTATTCGGTGGTCACCTTTGACACTGATTCGGCAGGCAGGGTGATCAAAGAAAGCGAACGTGGTAAATACGATACGGTCCCCCCGAAATATTATAAATATGACGGACAGGGCCGGCTGACCGATATCTTCCACTACAATGCCGACCGGCAAAAAATGGAGCCTGATTATTTATTTGATTACGATGAGCAAAACAGGCTGGCGGAAAAAACGACCGTTACCATGAACGCAAGCAATTACCTGCTCTGGAAATACTTCTACGATGACAAAGGGCTCATTTCGCGGGAGGAATGTTATGGTAAAAAACATGCCCTGCTGGGGGAACTCGAATTTGATTACATCCACGACCTTTGAGGGCGTCAATGCAAGGATTAAGAGAAAGGCCCACCGTCCAAAGATCCAAGGTCCATTGGTCTCTCAAAGCAGGAAATCCATCTGTTAATGACGGGGCCGTTGTCCGGAAGTGCTCTTGAACGCAACCTCTGTTTATGGAATTTTTTGTCCCAGGTTTGTTCGTTTTAAAACAATACTTATCTTTGCACACCAAATAGTTCTTTATCATCTCTGCGGAAGTAGCTCAGTTGGTAGAGCGCAACCTTGCCAAGGTTGAGGTCGCGAGTTCGAATCTCGTCTTCCGCTCATTGAATTTCCCTCCCCGTCCTGGCAGGAGGGATTTTTTTATCGGCTGAGTCCATGCTCAAGGGTTTGCATTAAAGGTCAATAGATTGGCTATAGGATTATAAATCCTGCTCTTTTGACAAATTATCATGGTTCCCGCCCGGGTGGTGGAATTGGTAGACACGCAGGACTTAAAATCCTGTTCGCAGCAATGCGAGTGCGGGTTCAAGTCCCGCCCCGGGCACTGATTATCAATCAGTTATAAAGGTTCGCAAATGCGGGCTTTTTTGTTTCTGGAAAATCTGCAAAAAACTTTAGCTACAAGGAGGAATAGGAATTCTCATCCCCTCAATGGTAAGGAATCTTTGCTGGGGTATTAACGGTTGAAAGAATGCCGCCACCATGCTGCTGGCACATCTTATGGAAAATATGGGAGGATTGCTGTTTATCAGAATTTATCATTCCATTAAAGATCCCACTGTTTATTCAAGTCAAACTTAAATCTATAAACGTCATTATCTGAATCTATTCCCAGCAAATCGCTTCCGAAAGAAGTAATTGCTTTAAACCTATTCCAACCGCTACCCACCTTCTCTTTGGGGGAAACGACAAAAGCCTCCAAATCGGATAGAAATATAAATCACCGGTAGCGGTCATACACAAGATTCCATCTTCATAAGAGATTATTTGGGCATAGGCATCCCAGCCACCTCCCAAATCTGTCTGACCTGCAAGCGTCAGATTAGCGTTGCTTGTATCTGCTAAATATCTATA
>DASULB010000520.1:0-11252 GCA_036278455.1 Chitinophagaceae bacterium
GAAACACTGGAAATAGATTCCCGTACCTCTGACGCACTGGCGCTGGCGGTGCGGTTCGGTTGCCCCATTTATACTTATGAAAGCATCCTGGAACAGGCCGGGATCAGCATGGAAGAGCCGGAAGGAGGACGGGAAAAGAAGGGCGCGAAAGAAACCGTCTCAGAATCGGAGGAAGACCTGGCTTCCCTCTCGGTGGAAGAACTTAACCAATTACTCAAGGAAGTACTTGAGCATGAGGATTACATCAGGGCCATATCCATCCGCGACGAGATCAACAGAAGAAAAAAGAAAAAGAAATGAGCGGACCGGGACCGTTTATCCGTTTTCGGTAGATTCATGCCTCAGGATTTCCCTATGATCATTTTTCCACATTGTAAAATTAATATCGGACTGCAGGTGATCTCCCGCCGGGAAGACGGGTTTCATGACATCGCAACGGTATTCTATCCTTTACCGCTCACCGATGTACTGGAAATCATTACCGCAAACAAGATTTCCTTTCACGCCACGGGCATCGGCATTCCCGGTGACGAAGCGGGAAACCTTTGCCTTAAGGCTTACCATCTGCTGCAAAAAGATTTCCCTGATTTGCCGCCGGTAAGCATTCATTTGCATAAAGCGATTCCCATCGGCGCCGGACTGGGAGGCGGATCCTCAGACGCCGCCTTTACCCTCAGGCTGCTCAATGAAAAATATCATTTGGACCTTTCAGAAGTACAGCTTTCAGATTATGCCATCCGGCTAGGCAGCGACTGTGCCTTTTTCCTCCAGGACAAGCCCTGTTATGCCACGGGTCGCGGGAATGAACTATCCCCCTTCACGCACGGGGAGTTAAGCGGTTACCAACTTGTTGTTGTCTGTCCGGATATTCACGTTGATACGGCGTGGGCCTACAGCAAAATAGCCGCCAAAACACCTTCCCGGTCTTTACCGAACCTGGTAAGTCAACCCGTTGCCAACTGGCGAGATGTGGTGATCAATGATTTTGAAACCCCTGTATTTGAGGTCCATCCCATCCTTGCCGGGATCAAAGAGGCCTTATACACACGGGGGGCATATTACGCTTCGATGAGCGGCAGCGGTTCTGCTATCTTCGGCATCTTCCCAAAGGATAAGCGCGTGAACGATTTAGCCTTTGAGAACGCGAAGCTTTTCTTTCTCTGAAAATATCCGGCCACCCCAAAATGGCAAAGAATGCACCCCTTCAGCCTGTCCGCAGAAACGAGGTGCCAGCGCTCATATGCTTAACTAATATCGGACCCTCCAGCCGATTGCACGGTAAAATAAAAAAGCGAGAGGCGGTAACATCCGCTACCGCCTCTCGCTAAAAATTTCTCCAAACGTTTACTTTACAGAACTCACCAATTGCTTAAAAGTTTCAGGCTCGTTCATGGCCAGATCCGCCAGCGCTTTCCGGTTAAGACCAATGTTCTTCTCGGCAAGTTTATGAATGAACTGGGAATAAGTCATTCCTTCGGCACGAACGGCCGCATTGATGCGCACGATCCAGAGACTGCGGTAATCGCGTTTTTTCAATTTGCGTCCTACATAGCTGTAGGTCAGCCCCTTCTCTACTACATTCTTGGCAACCGTATATACATTTTTGCGTTTGCCGTAAAACCCTTTCGCCTGTTTTAAGACCTTCTTTCTTCTCGCTTTGGAAGCAACAGCATTGACTGAACGTGGCATTTTTTATTCAAAATTAAGTCGTGAAAAATAATCCTTCAAAAATTAACGAAGACCCAGCAGCCGTTTTACCATTTTTTCATTGGTTTCATCAATGAGTCTGGACCCTCTCAGGTGGCGTTTCCGCTTGGTGGCCTTTTTGGTAAGCAGGTGACTGGCATAGGCGCTGTTATATTTCACTTTCCCGGTTCCGGTTAAGGTAAACCTTTTCTTAGCGCTCGAGTTGGTCTTCTGTTTGGGCATTTCTATTAAATTTGGTGGGCAAAGGTAGAAAAATTTATTAAAAAAGACTAATTAGCCGCCAAAATAATTCCAGCCAGCACCCTCCAGGGAACAAACACGGCCTATTTTCAGGTTTAAAAGTTTTTGGGCATTTTCCCCCTTTTATGCGCTAATCGCGGCCCGTTTGCTTTTTATCCGGCGATACCCTTAACTTTGCAGCCTGTCCGGACACTTAACCCTTTAGCCCCCGAGGAACCCGGCATTCAAAATATGCACGTAAGAAGAGTTCGCAAATATTATCATTTTTTTAAAAGCCTGCAGGGTATTGAAGAAAGAGGGGTGGATGTTATTCATAAACATGAAGTACCCCTGCAGTGGTTGCACAAAAAGCTCTCTCATAACCAGTTCCTCACCCTGTCGGGCATTCTGGTGGGCTGTACGGCGGGGATTGCAGGCGTAGGGCTCAAGGCGCTGGTGCATTATATCCAGCAGGTCATCACCCAGGATTATCACCTACCCTATCAACTACTTTTCTATCTCATCTTTCCGGTGATCGGGATTGTGGCGACCGTGCTCGTAGTAAAGTATTTCTTTCGGGGCAGGGAAGACAAAGGCATTCCCAATGTCCTGTCTGAAATAGCGCAAAAGTCGAGTTTTATGCGGTTATCCAAGACGTATTCGCAGCTCATTCAGAGTGCCATCACCGTGGGTTTTGGCGGGTCCGCCGGCCTGGAAAGCCCCATCGCCGTTACGGGTGCCGCCATCGGTTCCAATTATGGACGCATCTACCGGATGAACTACAAAGACCGGACGCTTCTGCTTGCCGCAGGTTCGGCTGCCGGCATCGCCTCCGCTTTTGACGCCCCGGTGGCCGGTGTCATGTTCGCCATCGAAATTATTCTGGCGGGTGTCGTCTTTTCTGATTTCATCCCCCTGATCATCGCCTCGGTCTGCGGCGCCCTGCTTTCCAAAATGATCCTGGGAAGCGATATCATTCTTCATTTCAGGCTGAAACAGCCGTTTAATTACCACTACGTCCCCTATTACATCGTACTGGGTTTTGTGGCAGGCTTTTATTCCAGGTATTATTCGGTGATCGCCCACCAGTTGCACATGTTTCTGCACGCAAAGTTCAAAAACAAGCTCATGCTGGGTTTATGTGGCGGTCTGATGTTGTCGGTGCTCTGTTTTGTGTTCCCCCCGCTTTTCGGGGAGGGTTACATGAGCGTAAAAACACTGGTAGACCAGAGCGCCGGCCAACTCATGTATACCAGCCTCTTTAACACCATGGCCGCCAATCAATGGGTGATCCTCGGCTTTGTGGGGCTGGTCTGCCTGTTCAAGGTATTTGCCACCACCATTACTATTTCCAGTGGTGGCAACGGCGGTAACTTCGCCCCCTCCCTGGTGGCGGGGGCCTTCATGGGGTATTTTTTTGCCATGCTTTGCAGGCTTTTGCACATCGCCGATCTTCCGGTGGCCAACTTCGCCATCGTGGGTATGGCGGGTGCCATGAGTGGCATCCTGTACGCGCCGCTGACCAGTATCTTCCTGATCGCGGAAGCTACCGGGGGATACGATCTTTTTATTCCCCTGATGATCGTCTCCACCGCATCCTTCCTGATCGTCAAGCGGTTTTCACCATATTCGCTGGATGTAAAGCCACTCGTGGAGGCAGGGAAAATATTCGGCAAACGCCAGGACAGGAACCTGCTTTCCCTGTTGCATACCCATGATATTATCGAAAAGGACATCAGGACGATTTCCCCTGGAGCGACGCTCCGCGAGTTGGTGGAACTGATCAAGGTCAGCAAAAGAAACATGTTTGGCGTACTAAACGAGCGGCACGAACTGGAAGGCATTGTAATGCTCGATGACATCAAGGAAGTCATGTTTAAGCATGAGATGTACAACAACACTTTCATTCGCCAGTTGATGAAAGATCCGCCCGCCTTTATCGACGTCAATGAATCCATGCAGCTGGTAATGAAAAAATTCGATGAAACACTCGCGTGGAACCTGCCGGTGACCCATGGAAAAAAGTTTATCGGTTTCATTTCCAAATCTTCACTGCTCAACAGCTACCGCAAGTTATTGATCGCCCATTCTCCGGATGAAGAGTAAAAGCGATGCATAAAGGCGTTTCACAAACGGGCGATCCCGTGCTAAACAAACCAGGACCCGTGCACCATTCAAGACATGGAAAGGCGCTGCCCGGAAACGATGGCAGTAAAGGAAGTCTTGTCCTTCTAAAAGGACCCCTATTGAAACACCGATCAAATCTCTATCCGTTAAAGGCGCTAAAAATGATTGTCGCTTTTGCAAATCATCCAACCGCCCGCTTGTATTAGAAAACTCAGTGAATGAGATTGCCGCAGAAGAAGGGAAAATACAACAGGTCTATGCAAAGTGGCACAATGCGATGACCCGGTCCGGGAAATCAGTCGACATGCACTCAAACGGCCAGATTGCTTTTATACCGGGTATCTAAAAATATTTGTACCTTGGCGCGACGATTTTTAAACAGCTTATGCCTGATAAAGAATTCTGGGACAGTCATTACAACGCCGGACAAACCGGATGGGACCTGGGCAGCGTTTCTCCGCCATTAAAAGCGTATATCGATCAGATCAGCGACAAATCACTTCGCATCCTCATCCCCGGCGCCGGGAACAGTTATGAAGCATTGCACCTCCTGGAGCAGGGCTTTATGGATGTTACAGTTCTGGACATCGCCCCCACTGTCATCCGGCGACTGACGGAAAAAACTAAAAATCTTTCACGCGGACGCCTACACGCAATAGAAGAAGATTTCTTCCGGCACACCGGAAAGTATGATCTCATTTTAGAGCAAACGTTCTTTTGTGCATTGGAACCGGAACGGAGGGAAGAATACGCCCGTCATATGCATGAATTGCTCGGGGATGGCGGCAAACTCACCGGGATTTTGTTCAATACGGTATTCGAATTTGGGCCGCCTCCTTTTGGGGGCTACGCCGGGGATTATAAAAAGCTATTCGCCCCTTATTTTAATTTTCGTACATGGGCCGCCTGTTATAACTCATACCCCGCAAGAGCAGGATCTGAATGGTTCATGATACTGGAAAAAAAGTAGCGGACAACCCGCTTTTACGCTCGTATTAAATCATCTAACTGAAATTACTTTTATGGCCAAAGACCAAGACGCTTCTTACGATTCCCGTTTACGCCGCGAGATAGGCATTATAGGCCTGCTCTTCACAGCGATTGGTTCCATTATCGGCTCCGGATGGTTGTTCGGTGCCCTGAACGCCGCTGAAATAGCCGGTCCTGCCTCCGTTTTCGCCTGGGCCATCGGCGGGGTCATGATCATATTTATTGGATTATCTTACGCGGAGCTGGGAACCATGTTCCCTGTCTCCGGCGGTGTCATACGCTTCCCGCATTTTGCTTTCGGCTCTTTTGCCAGCTATACGCTGGGCTGGATCACCTGGCTGGCAGCAGCCTCTACCACCGCCATTGAAGTCATGGCAGCCCTGCAATACGCCAACAATTATATGCCCTGGTTGCAGCATCTGGACAAATACGGCGATCCCATCCTCACCGGGCCGGGGCTTGCCGTGGCCATCGCTTTGATGGCACTTTTCAGCCTGATCAACATTATCGGCATCCGTTGGTTCTCCAGGCTCAACAATGTGCTGGTTTGGTGGAAACTGATCATTATCTCGCTGGTCATCATTATGTTTCTGATCACCGTTTTTCATGGCAGTCATTTCTCAAATGCTGCCGCCGGCGGATTTTTCCCTTACGGATGGGAAGGGGTCTTCTCCTCTATTGCCACGGCGGGGATCGTATTTTCCTTTCTCGGTTTCCGGCAGGGGGTAGAGCTCGCGGGAGAGACCAAAAATCCCAGACGTAATGTTCCCATTGCCGTCATTGGCTCCGTCCTGGTAACAGCCGTCCTTTATATCCTCTTACAGGTGGCCTTCATCGGGGCTCTCCCCCTGGACGCCCTGAAAAATGGCTGGGCAAACATCGGCACCAGCTTTACCGGCGAGCTGAGCGATGTCGCCGCCACCTTTGGTCCGCTTGCGGCCATCGCCGGGGTCATGGGGCTGACCTGGCTGGCGGTCGTACTCTATATAGACGCCTTTATCTCCCCCGCGGACACCGCATTGATCTACACCACGGTGACGGCGCGCCTGTCATACGCCATGGGGCGTAATGGCAATGCGCCCCATGCGCTGTCCAAAGTCAATAAACGCGGTGTTCCCTGGATAAGCGTCATCCTTACCTTCATCGCCGGCACGATCTTTTTCCTTCCGTTCCCCGGATGGCAGAAACTGGTGGGTTTTGTAACATCGGCTACGGTATTGTCCTTTGGCTCCGGGCCTTTGGCGCTGCTGGCCATGCGCAAGCAATTACCGGATCAGAAACGACCCTTCAAGCTGCCGGCGGTACACCTGCTGGCCTATCTCGGCTTTCTGGCGTCCAATCTGATCATCTACTGGTCCGGTTGGAATATCATCTGGCAATTGATGATCGCCGTATTGATCGGTTACATTATTCTGATCCTGCATGAGGCCGCAAACCGGGGCAAGACACCCAAACTTGAATTTCGTTCCGGGGCCTGGGTGGTTGTATGGCTGGTCGGCCTGACATTTATCAGCTGGCTGGGTGCCTACCCGGCGATGGGCAAACATGCCGGCAACCAGGGTCTCATCAGCATCGGCTGGGGCATACCGATACTCGCGATATTTTCCGCGCTGGTCACGTGGCTGGCGGTCTCCCAGCGCCTGCCCGTGGATAAAGTGACCGCTCATCTGAACGAACCGGTCGGCAATGAGCCTTTGGAGCCCGCTCCCTGATACACCGGTGTGGATCACCGCTTTAAAGGGCTGCAAAAGACCTGTGAGAGCTCCTGACAGTGGCCCCATCATCCGCCGGCTTATCCCGGGCAATGCATGCGTCACCCATAGATGGCCTGATATTTCCCCTTCAGGTAATCCATGAAGTACCGGAAGCTGAGCGGCTCACCCGTCACCCTTTCACACAACTCGCGGGCGTCATAGCTTTTCCCGTGACGGTGAATATTTTCCCTGAGCCAGCCGAGCAACCCGGAGAGTTCGCCCGATGCGATATTTGTTTCCAGGTCCACCATGGCCGTTTTCGCCGTGTGGAAAAACTGCGCTGCATAAAAACTGCCCAGCGAATAGGTCGGAAAATAACCAAAGCTCCCGTGACTCCAATGGACATCCTGCAGCACACCTGATTTATCATCGGGAACCCTCACATCCAGGTATTTCAGGTACATCTCATTCCACGCCTCTCTCAGGTCACGGGTATCCAACTCCCCGGAAATCAGTTTTTTCTCCAGTTCATAACGGATCATCACGTGAAAATGATAGGTCAGCTCATCGGCCTCTGTACGGATCAGGGAAGGTTGTACTTTATTGACGGCCCGGTAAAACTGATCTAATCCGGTGCCGGCGAACTGCTCAGGAAACCGCCGTTGAAGTTCCGGATAAAAATATTGCCAGTAGGCCAGTCCCCTGCCTACATTATTCTCCCACAGCCGCGACTGGGACTCATGAATGGCCAGGGAGGCCGCTTCACCCAGGGGCAGTCCGTACTGTTCTATGGGAAGCCCCTGCTCATACAGGCCATGGCCGCCCTCATGAATACAGCTCCAGACCATATCAGCGAAGTCATCGGCATTTATCCTGGTGGTCAGGCGTACGTCCCGGCTGTTGAAACTGGTGGTAAAGGGGTGCTCGGAAATATCCTGCCGACCAGCGGAAAAATCAAATCCCATCCTCCGGAGCAGTTCGAGCCCAAAGGTCCATTGGCCCTCTTTATCAACATGGCCATGGAGCACCTCATCGCCGGGCTGCGGAGCACGGCTGATTTCATCCAGAAAAACTTTCAATTCTTTTTTGACGTCTCCGAAGATCCCATCCAGCATCCGCACGCTGGTCCCCTTTTCAAAATCATCCAGCAAGGCATCATAAGGGTGTCCCGTATAGCCGAGCATCTCGGCCTCCTGTCGTTTGAGCGATACCATCTTGCGAAGCATCGGCTCAAAAACCCCGTAAGCATTTTCTTTTCTCGCTTTCATCCAGGCGTGGTAACAGCCGGAGGTGGTGACCGATAGCTCCTGTACGAATTCCGGCGTATATTTCTTATTCTTGTCATAATCCTCCAGGGTGCGCGTGATGTTTTTTCGCTGCGGGTCTGCCAGCCCCTGATCCGCTGAGAGGGCTTTCAGCAACTCCCCCAGCGATGCATCCGCAAACCATTCATGCGCCAGGCCGGTAAGGGTCGCCATTTGCTGGCCACGGATATCCGCGCCCTTCTCCGGAAGATACGTTTCCTGGTCCCATTCCAAAACCGCCATGGCATTTCGCACGTCGGCTATTTTTCGCATTTTTGCCTGGTAGGAGGCGTACCGGGCAGCAGTATTATCCTGTTTCGCTTGCATAATAATGGTTTACTTTGATGATGATTTCGTGGATGCAAAAGTCCGAAAGTTTATTTTAATTCAAAAAGCATGAAAATACCATGAAAATACAAGACCTTACCAAATGCCTGGAAGAGGTGGCGCCCACTGTCTACCAGGAGTCTTATGACAATGCCGGGTTGCTCACCGGCCGGCCCGAATGGGAAGTGACGGGCGTCCTGCTGACGCTGGACGCGACCGAAGAGGTCATCGCCGAGGCGATCGAAAAAAACTGCAACCTCGTGATCGCGCATCATCCTATTATTTTTCGGGGTTTGAAAAAGCTTAACGGTAATGGTTATGTGGAGCGCACCGTGATACTGGCGATCAAGCATGATATCGCCATTTATGCCGCCCACACCAATCTGGATAATGTACTTGCGGGGGTCAATGACATGATTTGCGACCGGCTGGAACTGACCAACCGGCAGATCTTATCACCTGCCAACGGCACACTGAAGAAACTCTATACCTTCGTCCCCCATGAGCAGGCAGAGAAAGTCAGACGGGCTTTGTTTGACGCCGGCGCGGGCCATATCGGCCGGTACAGCGAAAGCAGCTACAACCTCAAAGGAACGGGCACCTTCAAACCGGAGGCCGGTACCCATCCCCATGTAGGCATTCAGGGGATCCGCCATGAGGAACCCGAGACCAGGATCGAAGTTATTTTTCCCCGTCCCCTGGAGCGGCAGGTAGTCGGGGCCCTGCTCAGCGCGCATCCCTATGAAGAAGTCGCCTACGACATTATTTCACTGGACAATGCAGACCGGGGAGTTGGCAGCGGGATGGCAGGCGAATTAAAGGAACCTGCCGATGAAGCGGATTTTCTGAAATTCGTCCTGAACCGAATGAAGGCCGGCTGCATCCGGCATACCCGGCTGCTGGGCAGGCCGGTGCGCAAAGTAGCGGTCTGCGGAGGCGCCGGCAGCTTTCTGCTCACCAGGGCCATCCGCGCGGGCGCGGATATCTTTATCTGCGCCGATTTTAAATATCATGAATTCTTCGACGCTGATAATCAGATCGTTATCGCTGACATAGGCCATTTTGAAAGTGAGCAGTTCACCGTAGACATATTTTATAAAATTATAACGGAAAAATTTGGTAATTTTGCGCCTCTTAAATCCAATACTCGTACCAATCCAATAAATTATCTGCACTAACTAATATGGCAACCGTAAAAGAATATTCAGTAGAAGAAAAGTTGGTTTCACTGCTCCGGCTTCAGAAAGTTGATTCAAAACTCGACGAAATAGAGATCCTGAAAGGGGAACTTCCCATGGAAGTGAAAGACCTGGAAGATGAATTAGAAGGGCTGAACACCCGCCTGACCAATCTGGAGGATGAGATCAAAGGCGTAGAAGCTTTCATTGCCGAAAAGAAAGAGTCCATCAAGGACGCGGAGGCCATGATCAAAAAATATGAAAAGCAGCAGGACAATGTAAAGAACAACCGTGAATACGAGGCCATCACCAAGGAAATAGAGATGCAAACCCTTGAGACCAAACTCAATGAGAAGCAAATCAAGGAGGCTGGTGAAACGATCAAGGAAAAAACCGCCGTCTTCGAAACGGCGAAAAAAGCGATAAAGGATAAAGAGAACAACCTGAAGCATAAAAAGACGGAACTCGAAAAGATCATCGCCGATACCGACAAGGAAGAAAAACAACTGGAGAAAGAATCGAAAAAAACGGGAGAGGATGTGGATCCCCGCCTTTTGACCGCTTATGATAAGATTCGTAAAACTTACCGCAACGGACTGGCCGTGGTCAGCATAGAGCGGGATTCCTGCGGCGGATGTTTTAACGTGATCCCCCCGCAGCGACAGGCTGAAATCCGCCAACGGAAGAAGATCATCGTCTGCGAACATTGTGGCAGGGTCCTGGTGGATTCCGACCTGTTTGAATCGGTCATCCCCAAAAAATAGACATCTTGGTAAACTTTTTGCATATAAGGACACTTACGGGTGTCCTTTGTCATTGGCGGAAGTTTTTTATTTTACTACCAGAAAATCGTTATGCTGCATCGAAAACGCTTCTACTTACTGTTCGTTCTTTTTATGGCGCTCCCATTCATTTCCATCGGGCAGAAGACTTTTGAATTCAATACCCGCTGTCAGAAGGCATATCATCTGATTATGATGATGAAAACCCAGGCTGGCGACGCGTTGCTGGATGAAGAGATAAAGGCCAACCCTGACAATCTCATCCCCTACTTTTTAAAAAATTACATAGACCTGTTCACGCTTTTTTTTCATGAAAACGGCGCTGAATACAAATCCCGTATCAAAGACCGGGACCTCCATATCAGCCTGATGAAACAAGGGCCCCGGAATTCTCCCTATTATCTGTTCACCCAGGCCATGATCTATGAACAATGGGGCATTATAAAATTTAAATACGAGGAAAACCTGTCGGCCATCTGGGATTTCCGGAGAGCCTACCTGCTCATCCGTGACAACAATGAAAAGTTTCCCGATTTTTCTCCCAATAAGATTATCCTGGGGCCCATGCAGGCCCTGATAGGGACTATTCCGTCCAACTATCGCTGGATGACCGGCATCCTTGGCTTTACGGGTGGTAGCGTGGTACAGGGAATGGCGCTGTTACACTCCTATGTGGAGGATTCCGGTGCGCTCGGCCGGCTTTTCAAGGAAGAGTCTTATTTCTATTACGCTTATCTGAAATTCTATATCCTCCATCAGCCCGATGCCGTCATGCAATTCATCAAAGACAAAAACCTGGACATCGTTAACAATGCACTGTACGCCTTCATGGCCGCCAACCTCGCCTTGAACAACCACCAGGCAGCCTATGGACTGCAGGTGATCGAGCACATGAAGAAAGGCCCTGAATACCTCGACATGCCC
>DASULB010000521.1:0-10329 GCA_036278455.1 Chitinophagaceae bacterium
ATATTGATGGGTAATATCTGATCGTAGGTACTCGATTTATAGTAAGTGAAGTCTATACCCAGCCTGTCATTGAAAAATCTCAGATTGGTCCCTATTTCAAAAGATTCCGTAAGCTCGTTTTTCAGGTCGGTTGCAGGGATCTGGCCGGCGATCTGGGCAAAGCCCTGGCCATTATAATCTACAGTGCCTAAGGAATAACCGATCTTGGTCAGGTAAGGATTGGCATCATTACCCACTTGCGCATAAGATGCCCTGAGTTTACCGAAGGTTAATACCCTGGAATCGATCTTTAAGGCATCCGTAAATACGAAGCTGGTGCTAACCGAAGGATAAAAGAAAGAATTATTGCCTTTTGACAGTGTAGAAGACCAGTCGTTCCTCGCAGTCAGATCCAGGAATAAATAGTTTTTAAAGCCCAGGGTTCCAAAAGCATACACAGAATTCATCCGCCTTCTTTGAAGGCTGTAATCCGGCCTTACATCAGCAGCGTTACTGATTACATAAAGATTGGGGATTTTAAGATCGGTTCCTGTGTACTGGAGCTGCTTAAAGCTTCTGTTCATTTGGTTAGCTCCTAAGCTAAGCGTTCCGGTAAAATTCTTTGATAAATTACCTGACGCCGATAATAAAGCATCCACATTGGTTTCTTTAACATCAATACCGGTATTCCTTACCATACCGGTAAGTGCCGTGGGGGTATTTACAGCTTTCCTCAGGAACCTGTCGTCATGATAAAAGTCAGTACCCGCTCTTGCCTGCAGGCTTAACCAATTTGTAAACCGATATTTTGCTGAAAAGAATCCGATGATACGGTCCCTTTTATCATCATTAACAATTTCATTAACACTCCAGTAAGGGTTACCGGGCTCACCTCCGTTCTTCCAGTTGATATATTCCCCTTCGGGACCTTTCCACGGAACCAGCCAATCCAAATTCACAAAGCGGGGCATGCGTTGAAGCTGATAAGCGGGATTATCAGTAGTAGTGCTTAAACTGGGCCTGTTATGCCCCTTTTGCATGATATAATTCACTTTTGCATCTACAGATAACTTGCTGGTAATATTAGAAGTGCTCCTGAAATCAATGGTTTGTCTCTGAAAGGTCGAATTAGGAACGATGCCTTTATTATGCAAATCCGAGACAGATAATCTAACGGTTGTATTCTCATTACCTCCGGACAGTGCCACGGTGTTGGTGGCAGTAACGCCCACATCATAAAAATTTTTGACGTTGTCATTCGGCTGCGGCACATAAGGTACGAGGCCAAGATCCGGCAATGTTTCAATCGCCACTAACTGGCCGTCCATTTTGGGCCCCCAATCGTCTCCCAGCCAACCCGGTAAGAAAGGATGCTCCACGCCATCAATAGTGGTATGGGCATCAAAATTATTCTGGTCGTATCCTAACCCCCAGGTGTTCTGAAAGGTCGGCACCACGCTTACCTTTTCCAGGGTAAGGTTTGAATTAACGGTTACGCCGATACCTTTTCTTGTCCGGCCTGTTTTGGTGGTAATCAGGATCACCCCGTTGGCAGCCCGGGCACCATATAGGGCAGCGGCACTTCCTCCTTTCAACACGCTAATGCTGGCGATATCGTCCGGATTAATATTGGAGATGCCGTCGCCAAAATCAATTCCGGGTGTGAAGCTGGTGTTATCAATGGGAACACCGTCAACCACATATAAGGGTTGATTATTTCCGGTAAGGGAATTATTACCCCTGATGATTACCCTGGTGGACCCTCCCGGCCCTCCCGCAGTTTTGGAAACTTGCACACCGGCCACTCTTCCCGCCAGGGAACTCGCCACATTGGTTTCCCTCGCCTCTACGAGGTCCTCTCCGGGAACTTCCTGCACGGCATAGCCCAGCGCCCTTTTTTCCCTTTTTATACCGAATGCGGTCACGACAACGCCGGAAAGCTGACTGATATCGCTTTTTAGCTGCAGATCAATTACCGGTCTGTTATCGACATTAATTGTCCGGGTAACATAGCCTATATAAGAAACAACGATTTTTGTTGCATTTCCGTCAGGAACACTCAGGCTGTATTTCCCTTTATCACCTGTAAAGGTGCCGGATGATGTGCCCGGCACGGTAATACTGACACCTATTAAGGGCGAACCGTCCTTCGCGGACGTGACAGTTCCGGAAACTGTTTTCGTCTGTGCCTGTAAATCAGTAAGGCACCCGAGCATAAGACTAAGCCAGATAAACAAAACCGGCTTTAGTAGTAGTTTTCTTTTCATACCCAGTTTTTTTATTTTAAATAATAGATAAAGATAAATAAAAGTATTTGAAACAAACAAATGTTTTTTAACCTTTTTTTACAAAAAAAATGGTTATCTTCTTATTATTCCTTTAGTCACAACGAGTTATTCCGGAGATTGCCTCGTTACCGCATTTATCCTGGCCGATTTTAGCAGTTTTTTTATCCCGTCCCTCCAAATCAACGTAACCTTAACCTTCGTCATTGATATATAACCGCGGGTCGCCCCACCCTATGCATGGTATTATTTTATAAAAAAAAGAAAAAATAAGATAAATTTGCTTTTTTTTCCTAATTATTATCCATATTTATAAAGGAAATATGATGTTTCTGATTAAACCAAAAATTCGGGTGAAGTGCTTAACTGATAAATATATGGACTGCTTAACTGATAAATTATGAAAAAGGGATTGCTGATTCTTTCACGCGCTGCCTTACTTCTTATATATTTTAGCTCCTGTAACTCAGAAACTTCCCGGGATAACCGTGCTATCTCTACAGATACTGCGGTCATTGCCGCCGGGAAAGCCTCTTTCAATCAATATTGCAGCGGTTGCCATAATTTCAGGCAGGATGGGATCGGTCCGCAATTAGGAGGCCTCACTGCTAAGGTTCCTGCAGATTGGATCCGGCATTTTATCGAGGATCCGAAAAAAGTGATCGGGTCGGGAGACGACCGGGCCCGGCAACTGTTAAAAAAATACAAGGTCGTGATGCCACCATTTGCTACTTTGACAGAAAATGAAATAAATGGCATCATTTCTTTCCTGAATACACATAAATCGCCGGGACCGGCCACGACCAAAGAAAGTGGTAAGGCTTTGTCCAATCCTATACCTGGATCGATCAGACCCTCAAATCTAGCAGCAGGTCTCAAACTTGTAACACAGATCCCATCTTCCAGTACAGAGGGAAGGCCGCCGCTGACAAGGATCACCAAGTTGAGCTTTCAGCCAGTTACAGGCAGCTTATTTATCGTTGACCTCCGGGGTAAACTGTATAAACTACGGGATAATAAACCGATAGTGTATATGGATATGGCCAGGTTGAAGCCCCGGTTCATTGATAAGCCGGGGATGGCTACAGGGTTTGGTAGTTTTGCTTTTCATCCTGACTTCCCTGAAAACGGACTCTTATACACTACACATACGGAGGCTGCAGGGTCCGGTAAAGCCGATTTCGGCCATACCGATTCCATTAAAACGGCTGTGCAATGGGTGCTGACTGAATGGAAAACCGATAATCCCGGTGCGGATACTTTTTCAGGAACAAGCCGGGAACTGCTCAGAATCGATATGGTGACGGGGAGCCATGGTGTACAGGAAATAACTTTCAATCCTCTTTCCAGGCCCGGCGACAAAGACTATGGCATGTTATACATCGGCGTCGGCGATGGTGGTAGTGTCCAGGTCGGGTATCCGTTCCTGGTACATGGCAAAGAAAAAGTATTAGGCTCTATTCTTCGCATAGACCCCCGGGGGCGCAACAGTGCCAATGGCCAATATGGAATTCCGCCGGATAATCCGTTCGCCCGGGACCAAAATGCCGCTACCCTGGGGGAAATTTATGCCTATGGCTTCAGGAACCCGCATCGCATTACCTGGAGTAAATCAGGCGAAATGCTGGCCTGCAATATCGGACAAGCCAATATCGAATCGCTGAATCTTATCATGCCCGGTCATAATTATGGCTGGCCGGTCAGGGAAGGTACTTTTGTTTTTGATCCATACGGAGATCTGAATAAAATCTATCCGCTTCCCTCAAACGATAGCATTTATAAGATTACTTACCCTGTAGCGGAATTTGACCATGATGAAGGCAATGCCATTTCCGGCGGATTTGAATATCAAGGAACAGCCATACCCCAACTGAAAGGAAAATTTTTATTTGGCGACATCCCCTCAGGACGGTTGTTTTATATCGATATGGCTGATATAAAACAGGGGACACAGGCGCCGGTCAAAGAATGGAATATTTCGATCAACGGCACAAAGAAAACGCTTCATGAACTTTGCGGGCACGATCGTGTAGATCTGCGGTTCGGCCGGGACTCCCGGGGGGAATTATATATATTGACCAAAGCAGACGGGAAAGTGTATAAGTTAGTGAACACTGCGACAAAGCCGTAAAAGTTTATCATTCAGCAATCATTTATAAAACCGTAAGCACAATGAAAACTTCAAGGAGAGATTTTGTGATCACATCTGCATTGGCCGCAGCCGGTATGGCCTATAGCTATAAATCAGCCGCTGCAATTAATCTGACCGGATCGAAACCATTTACCGCTTCACCGGGGAGTGCACCTGCAAAGATCTGTATCTTTTCGAAGGGCCTGCATAAAGCCGGTTATACTGAAATGGTGCCGCTTGTCGCCGAAATGGGATTTGACGGAATAGACCTTACCGTAAGGCCGAAAGGACATGTGCTGCCTGAAAACGTCGAAAAGGATCTGCCCCAAGTGGCCGAAGCGGCCAAGAGGTCGGGTTTAAATATATTGATGATCGCCACCGATATTTTGGACCCTGACGATAGGTATACAATCCCCATTTTAAAAACGGCGGCTTCGTTGGGAATTAAACATTACCGCATGGGCCGTGGGTTTTATAATGAAAAGCAAAGTATCCGCCAGAATCTTGAGGATTTTAAAACAAAGTTCAAAAAGCTGGACAGGCTGAACCGGAAGTATCGTATCCGGGGAGAATATCAAAATCATTCAGGGAATGGATTTGGAGCACCGGTATGGGATCTATGGGAAGTTTTAAAAGACATAGACCCTCAATGGACCGGGGTTCAGTATGATGTATATCATGCCACTATTGAAGGGACCAATTCATGGCCCCTCGGCTTCACTTTACTTCGACCCTATATCGGTACACTGGATATGAAAGATTTTTACTGGAAAAAAGAAGAAGGGAAATGGCGCGAGGAAATTACACCTTTGGGAAAAGGCATGGTGGATTTTAAAAAATTTATTGCACTGCTGAAAGAAAATAACATGCACGGTCCCTTTTCCATCCATTATGAATATCTCTCCGGTGAAGACAGCCTGCATTCGAAAACTGAAAAAATGAAAAAAGATCTTGCCACCCTGAGGAAATGGCTAAAGGAAGCGGGATTGTAAAAGATTTACCGTCACTTCCATCATGTCATTAATCGTCATTGCGGGAAGCGCAGGAACGGAAGCGGTGAAACTTTACAATGATGAGGATTGCTTTGTCAAACTCCTCGCAATGACCTTCTAATCGCATGCATCCTAAATTGAGCTGTCCTTTTCGTTTTTTTCTAAAGGTAGAATAAATTTGTTTTTGAAAAACAAAAGAAAACATTAATTTAGCTCCTTATTATACCTTTATATCTTTTATTTTGAAAGATCACATAATATTATGCGGGAAATGACTTGTTCCTTCCTTAAATGCTTTTTATTTATTGCTGCTTTATGCTGCTTCTTCAGCGCCTGCCGGGAAAAGGGACAAGACTATACAACCTGGAGCGTGTATCGTGGAGATGACGGCAGCAATGCCTACTCTCAGCTCGACCAGATCAATACGGGGAATGTAAAACAATTAGAAGTAGCCTGGACCTATAATACCGGCGATAAATCCCAATACTTCAGCCTGGAATGCAACCCGATCATCATCCATGATATTTTATATGGCATTTCTCCGAAGCTTAAAACCTTTGCACTTGATGCAAAGACCGGAAAGCAATTATGGGTGTTTGATCCTTTCAAAGACAGTAAGAGCGGGGGCACTTGCCGGGGGTTAACTTATTGGGAGAATAAGGACGATCAAAGGATTTTCATGTTCGCCGGCAATAAGCTGATTGCACTGGATGCCAGAACAGGCAGCCAGATAAACAGCTTCGGTGAAAACGGCTATGTAGACCTTAATAAAGGATTGCGAAATAAAGGGACAACCCATCATGAAGATGTGGGTAACACCTCACCCGCGGTCATCTATAAGGACTTAATCATAACCGGTTCCTCTGTAGGAGAGGATTACGGAAGCTCACCGGGACATATACGGGCTTACGACGTGAGAACCGGGGAGATGAAATGGATCTTTCATACGATTCCTCAACCCGGAGAACCTGGGTATGATACCTGGCCGAAACAGGGCAATGAAACGATCGGCGGCTGTAATGATTGGTCAGGACTCAGCATCGATATCCGGAGAGGCATCCTGTTTGCTGCTACGGGTGGTCCTGCATTTGATTTTCATGGAGGAGAACGCCACGGAAAGAATTTATTCGGTAATTCCGTATTAGCCCTGGATGCAGCTACGGGGAAGCTCATCTGGCATTACCAGATATCCCATCACGACCTATGGGATTATGATCTGCCGGCTCCTCCTAATTTAGTAACCATAAAGAAGGATGGGAAAACTATAGATGCCGTAGCACAGGTCACCAAGCAGGGCTTTATTTTTTTGTTTAACAGGAAAACAGGCAAACCCCTTTTCCCTATTAAAGAGAAGCCGGTAGCAGCATCCCAAATGCCAGGGGAACAAAGCTGGCCTACCCAACCCGTTCCTGTAAAGCCGTTGCCCCTTTGCCGGCAAAAGTTCGACGAGAGCATCATTACAAATATTTCACCCGAAGCGCATGATTTTGTTTTGAAAGAGGCGAAAAAATACACCTGGGGAAGTATTTACCTGCCCCCTTCAACAGAGGGTATCATTCAGATGCCAGGAATGAGAGGCGGCGCGGAATGGAGCGGCGCATGTGTTGACATGGAAACAGGCATTATGTATGTCGGGATCAATGATATTCCTAACATCGTTCAATTAGTGGAAAGGAAGAGGCACTATCCTGATGAATTATCAAAGATGACTATGATCAAAGCAGGGAAAATACTTTATCAAAAAAACTGCGCAGTATGCCACGGAGAGGACAGAAAAGGGAATAACACCTTCCCCCCGCTTTTAAACATCGCGGACCGGCTAAATCCCGACGACGTGAAAAAGCAATTGCAAAAACCCAGCGGGATGATGCCTTCCTTTAACACATTGCCGGAACAGGATAAAGATGCCATTATTGCATTTTTATTTAACCTGAAAGACAACGGACGCTATCAGGGGAGGGATCTGACAAATGCAGCGACGCCAAAAAGATACAGGCTGAAAGGTTATATACAGTTAAAAGACCAAAATGGATACCCGGGAGTAAAACCGCCCTGGGGCACACTCAACGCTGTCGATCTGAATTCAGGAGAACTACTATGGAAAATCCCGCTGGGCCAATTTCCGGAGCTGGCAGCGAAAGGGCATCCTCACACGGGCACTCAATTATTCGGCGGCGGCATTGTAACAGCAGGGGGACTGATCTTTATCGGCGCCTCGCAGGATGAAAAATTCCGGGCCATTGACAAAAATACAGGGAAAATACTTTGGGAGTACCAATTACCAGCCGGTGGTTATGCCACGCCGGCCACTTACGAAGTGGACGGGAAGCAGTATGTTGTAATTGCCGCAGGTGGCGGAGTACGCCAGGGCACCAAAGCGGGAGATTATTATATTGCTTTTGCGCTGCCCTGAATACAGGAAATGAAAGGTTTCCGTAAAGAAGGGGTTTAACAAACGAGACAATGAAAAAATTAAGAAACTCTTTACTCATCCTTTACGCCATTTCAACCATTGGAATGAGTGCAGCCGCTCAAACAATTCGTGTAATCCCCACCGAAATTGATGATGTTTTGACCAATCCCGGCATCGGATTTACGACCTTTCAAAGGTTTAACGGTGATACGCTGAACAGGACCGGGTGGACGGAAGGGAAACCGATAGTATACCAAAAGTTTCACGGGAACCTTGAAAACAAAGATTATCCGATGACCTCAATAGCTTATTTCAGGATCTACTGGAGATATATAGAGCCGGAAATGGGCAGGTATAACTGGGCCATGATCGACAAGGCCCTGGAAACGGCACATGAACGCCATCAGACGCTGATGCTGCGCATAGCCCCCTACGGCTCAGGAGCCGGCGATTCTAATGATGTTCCATCATGGTATCGTGCTATGGCAGGGGATAAAAATGAATGGCTGCCCGAAGGAGAAGGATGGAGGGTTGACGCAGAAGACCCCCGATACGCTCATTATTTCGGGAAAATGATCACCGAATTAGCTAAACGTTATGACGGGAACCCCGATCTTGAGTCGGTTGATCTCTCCATTGTGGGATTCTGGGGCGAAGGCAGGGGTTCAGCCATACTTTCACAAAAGACAAGGGCGGCATTGGTGAAAGCATATACCGATAACTTTAAGAAAACACCGCTGCTTATGCTTCTCACGGATGAGGAGACGAATAAGTATGGCCTAAGTCTTGCAAACGTAGGCTGGCGGGTGGACTGCCTTGGGGATATGGGTGGTTTTGAACCGGATTGGGCCCATATGCTGGATTATTATCCCGAAGGCATCGTCAATTTCGGCATGAAGGACGCCTGGAAAAAGGCGCCTGTAAGCCTTGAGGTCTGTTGGGTGATGCAGAAATGGAAGGACGAGGGATGGGATATCGATTATATCATCGATCAATCTCTCAAATGGCATATCTCCTCTTTCAATGCAAAATCTTCCGCGGTGCCTGAAGAATGGTGGCCTTCAGTGAACCGCTGGCTAAAAAAAATGGGCTATCGTTTTGTATTGCGTAATTTTTCCTATCCCGCATCTGTAGCGCCCAACGGAAAACTTTCCTTTAAATCCTGGTGGGAGAACAAAGGGGTTGCGCCTATTTACAAAAAAGACTTCCTCCTGGCAATAAGGTTAAAAAATAAGGAAAGATCCGTAGTCAGGGTCACTGATGCTGATATAACAACCTGGCTCCCCGGTGATAATATTTATGATGATGCAGTATTTATTCCCTTAGATATGTCTCCCGGCACCTATGAATTACAGATCGGCATCGTGGATCGTCAATCCCGTGAACCAAAAGTGAGTCTTGCCATTGAGGGACGAGATCCCGAAGGCTGGTATACTCTCGGAAAAATAGAAGTTAAATGACATCAAATTCATAAATACACTTAATTTAATCTGAAAATATCTTATCATCATGACTCCAGCCGATAAAAACGAACTTTCAAAAGATCCCGGCGGCCAGGCTGTTCTTTCAGGAGATACCTTCAAGGTACCGGCTGGCAAAAATGAACTGACAAAAGCCATCGGAAAAGGAAACAGGCTGGCCTCGCTGGATTTCTACAGGGGACTTATCATGGTGCTGCTGATGCTTGAAAGCACAGGATTATACGAGCACCTTCTCGGCATGGCTAAACCGGGATCTTTTTTATATGCCCTGGCGACCCAGTTTACCCACTATCCCTGGCATGGGCTGCATTTCTGGGACCTGATCCAACCGGGATTCATGTTTATTGCCGGGGTCGCGATGGCCTTTTCACTCCACAAACAAACATCCCGGGGAACTCCCTGGAACAAACAGGCAGGCAAAGCTCTGCGCAGGAGCGGCTGGCTGTTCTTCTGGGGAGTCCTGGATTATGCCGTAAGAGGAGATCATTTGTCTTTTGAGCTCTGGGATGTGCTGACGCAATTATCCTTCACCCTATTGCTCGCCTTCCTCATCTTCCGCTGGAAAACGGGTTACCAGCTCCTTTTAAGTGCGGGCCTGTTAATACTCATCGAATGTCTCTTCCGCTTTACCAACGTGCCCGGCTTTAACCAGCCCTTTACAGATCAACATAATTTCGGCAACTATATTGACGTATTGCTAATGCACAAGATCAATCCCGATGGATGGGTGGCTATCAACTGCATCCCCACTGCTGCACATACGATATGGGGCGCCGTGGCAGGCAAGTGGCTGCTTACGCTGCCGGATAATAAAAAGCGACTTACCCATATTATTATTCTTGGGGCGGTTACCCTCGTTGCGGGCTACGCGCTGGATATGACCGGCATCACTCCAATTATCAAACGCATCGCCACTACTTCTTTTACCCTCGCTACGGGGGGATGGTGCTTGTTAGCGCTGGCCTTCCTGTATAGCTGGATTGATGTATGGCAGCACAAGCGGTTTCTTCGTTTTTTTCTGATTGTCGGCATGAATTCCATTTTTATT
>DASULB010000522.1:0-2228 GCA_036278455.1 Chitinophagaceae bacterium
GAGTGCCAATTTCAGCATTCCCCGACTGGGCATCATGGGAACCGGCCATATAGAAGGCCTTCATGGCATAGCGCTGGGAGGACCTCATCATTGGGGTGGACGGCATGCCATTGCCACAACACAATTTCCGCAGGCGTACGGCTTGGCAGAAACCTGGGATACTGCCATCATGCAGCTGGCCGGCTCGGTGGAGGGTTATGAAGCGCGGTATATTTTTCAAAGTGATAGTCTCAAGGTCGTACCGCCCTCTACAGACAACTCAAGGGGGCTGGTCATCCGGGCACCAAATGCAGATCTTGGACGTGATCCCCGTTGGGGAAGGATGGAGGAATGCTATGGAGAGGATCCGTTCTTTAACGGTACCATGGCGACGGCCTTTATCAGGGGATTGCAGGGGGATGACCCGCATTACTGGCAGGCGGCCTCACTGATGAAGCACTTTCTGGCGAACAGTTATGAAGATGAACGGTCGCATTTTTCCGCTAATGTGGATGAACGGCTGCTGCGGGAATATTATATGGTGCCCTTCAGGATGGGGGTGGAGCAGGGTGGTTCAAGGGCTTACATGGCGGCCTATAACGCCGTGAACGGGGTACCGATGATGGTCAGCCCGCTGTTGAGGCAGGTGACGGCAGATGAGTGGGGACAAAACGGTATTATCTGCTCTGATGGCGGAGCCTTGAACAACCTGATTGCCGCCCATCATTATTATCCAGATAAAGTTTGGGGTGCCGCGGCTTCTGTAAAGGCAGGGATCAACCAGTTCCTTCCCAGCCGCCTTCACATCGCACCGTATATTGATTCCGCCCTGAAAGAAGGCCTGCTGAGCGAAGCGGACATTGACAGCGCCATCAAAGGCGATTTCCGGGTGATGATCAAACTGGGGCTGCTGGATCCGCCGTCCATGGTGTCCTACACGAGGATCAAAAATGGGCCGCTTCCCTGGCTGAGCGACCGGCACAAAGCCGCCGTGTTAAAGGCGACCAGGGAGTCAATTGTTTTATTGAAAAACAAAAATCACCTTTTGCCGCTAGATAAAAGAAAAATAAGGAACATAGCCGTCATCGGCTCCAAGGCTGACGTGGTGCTGGAGGATATGTACAGTGGTACGCCTCCCTTCTCGGTAACACCCGTGGAGGGGATTGAAAAAGAGGCTGCTTCACGCATCACAGTTCGCTATGCGGTTACCAATGGTGGGGATTCGGCGGTAAATCTGGCTAAATGGGCGGATATCGTCATCATGTGCGTGGGTAATGACCCTACCTGCCATACGCCTCCCGGCAAGAAATGTCCCGACATCAGCGAGGGGAAAGAAGCAGTTGACCGGGAATCCTTAAAGCTTACCGAGGAGCAACTGATCAGAAAGATTTACCGTGTCAATCCAAACATGGTAGTGGTACTCATTTCCAGTTTTCCCTACAGCATCGTCTGGACGGAACACAATGTGCCAGCCATTCTGCATATGACACAGGGCAGCGAGGAACTGGGCCAAGCGCTTGCAGATGTATTATTTGGAGCTTACGATCCGGGTGGCCGGCTGGTTCAGACCTGGCCGGTATCCCTGGATGAACTTCCCCCAATCAAGGACTATGATATCCGGGACGGGAGCACCTATATGTACTTTAAGTACAAACCATTGTATCCCTTTGGCTATGGGCTTAGCTATACTACTTTTCAATTTTCACATTTAAGCACCAGCACGGAGAAGATGAAGGGAGGCGGCAGCCTAACGGTGAGCCTGGATGTGACCAACACGGGCGACAGGGCGGGCGATGAGGTGGTGCAACTCTACGTGAAACACCTGGACTCGAAGGTAAGCCGTCCCGCAAAAGAGTTAAAAGGATTTGCCAGGGTCTTTCTGAAAAAAGGACAGACCCGCAGGATAAGCATTCCCTTGCATGCGAGACAGTTGTCTTACTGGGATGCCGATCGGCAACGTTGGATGCTGGAAAAAGAGCCCGTCCGGTTAATGGTGGGCGTTTCTTCCGAAAAGATCATGCTCGGAAAAACCATCGAAATACAATGAACTGGAGATGGATATATCATTGTTAAACACCGTCCGCCCGGAGTGACAAGGGTTCTCCCGCAGCATGAAGAAAACACGCTGGCCAATGATTGCTCATTTCACTCAATGGGTCTAGGCACATTGGGTCAATAGAAAAACGAAGTTAAGGAGTGTAGAACAACAGCGCAGGATTTTAGGCCGTATGCAGCCTGGATGATAAAAA
>DASULB010000523.1:0-9370 GCA_036278455.1 Chitinophagaceae bacterium
ATTCCCTATAATGATATCTGGGGGGTAGGTTTGCTGGCGCTCTATGACCAAACCGGTGGGGGGGGGCTGCGCAGCACCTATGTCGGGCTCTCTACCGCTTATCATAAAGGACTGGACGCCGAAGGACTGCAAAGCATTGCCGTAGGGTTTCAGGTGGCGCTGGTGCAGAAACGGCTTGATTATTCCAAACTGGTATTTGAGAACCAGCTGACCAATCAGGGTTTTGACCCTACGGTGCCCAGTGGCGAATATTTTGCTAATTCTTCCGTCTCTTATCCGGATTACAACATCGGCCTGCTGTACAACGCCAGCATAGGCAAGTTCGGGAACCTCTACGCGGGGGCTTCCTATTATCATCTTTCCACCCCTAATGAATCCTTTCTGGGGCAAAGCTACCCGTTGCATACAAGGTTAACATTGCATGGAGGCGGTGGATTCGCACCCACTCCCCTTACACGTGTTTATTTGAGCGGTTTATACATGCAGCAATCGGGAGCGACTGAGATTGACTTTGGAGGAGCCTTTGGCTTTGTCATCAATGGATTGCCCATGAACGCCAATCTTTTTTATATCGGGGGCTGGTACCGCTGGAATGACGCCATTAATCCCTATGTGGGTTTTGAGGTAAATAAACTGCACATTGGCATCAGCTATGATGTCAATGTATCTTCCCTCCGCCCCGCCTCTAATTACCGGGGAGGGATAGAACTGTCATTGATCTATATTTTGCAGCACGGTAATCCGGATGATGATAAGATTAACTGCCCGAAGTTCTGAGGGTAACAACCCTTGTTTTTTTGGAAGTGTTTCTTACCTTTATCAGCAAGGGAATAATCTCCGGATTGTCCTTCTTTAATCAACCATGGCCGATATTTTACCTACAACAACAGAAAAGAGTATTCTTCCCGGGATTTTTGACGGCGCGCAACCTCTCACCAGCGTGGGGAAGGATATTCCGTTAGACAGGGAAATATTAAACAATGTTCCCGCCCTCATCCATATCCGCGATCAGCAAACCGGGGCTATTTTATGGTGTAATGCCGCCTGGGAGCGTTTGTTGAACCTTCCTTCTGAGCAGATTGTCGCAAGAAGCAGTGAAATCTTGAAAAACATGATACATCCCGATGATGCCCATCTGCTCCGGCTCAGCAATGAGTATTATCAGAATAAGAACATGCAGCATTTCGGGGGGGTCATCAGGGCCCGTTTTCCGGAAGGACAGGGATGGCATTGGATGGTCGGCATTTCCAGTGTGATCCGTACGGACGCCGGGGGGGTGCCTTTGGAAACCCTGGCAGTATTTCTGGATTTTACAGAGATCATTCATACCGAAAGCCAGATCAGGGAAGCGCTCCGCGATGCGCTGAGCTGGCGCTACAGTGATATCCTGGGCAAGATCACCAAACGGGAGCGGCAGGTGATCCGGCTGCTGGTCAAGGGCCTTAATAATGAACAGATCGCCGGAAAGCTATTCATCAGTCACCATACCGTAGAATCGCACCGGAAAAATATCCGGATAAAACTGAATGTCAAAAATACTTCCGAGCTGATTTCCCTGGTGAAAGACATCGGAATCTGATCAGATACGCTATGTCATGCTGTAATATAATGTTTAGTGTTGCGGTAATGTGCGGTTATTCAACAAAAAACCCCCATAAATGGGGATTGTCAGTTTCTTATAAGTGACTTACTTTTGGCGGTCCTTTTTTGGAAGAAATAACCCAATCCATACCTATTGTATACCTATTGTGTTAGAAAATCAGCAGGCCCCGGCCTTAACAGGAACACTTATTTTCAACGCCCCCTAGGAAGATGTTTATGAACATGGAGAATAACGACAATCCCGAGAGAGATAAAATTGTAAAATTGTTATCTTTAAATAGTGAGGATCATGATACGATTTCATCGCATTATCAACGACAACGGGATACCTATCAGGACCAAATGAGACGTGCGGCCAACATCACAGATCGCATCAAGCTGCAAAACATGATGATTGCCCTGGATGATGCCTTTTTGGACTACCAATCCAGTTTGCACAAGTGACTTCCCCGCATTTCCCTTTTCACAAACCCTTTCCCTTGCTCAGGTACGGATTCCCTTTAAGCAGAAAACGGTAAGGCAATAAGGCATCCTGTCCCGCGTAAGCCACTCCCACACGCGTACAGGCGGAGATATCGTCTTCTGGGATTGTTATATCCCCGTCCTCTATCCAGACAGGCGAATTCCGGATCAGGCTCATGCCGGTCTGTGCGGTGGAAATACCCAGTGCCCTGGTCAGGTTACCGGGACCCGCGGTAAGGGTGTGATCAACACGCGGCTTTTTACAGCGTTCCAACATAAGGGTGGTGCCTTCCAGAGGCTCCAGTGCGCGTATCAGGATGGCATGGGGGCGGTTTTTCGGGCTGGCGACGACATTAAACATCTGATGAATGCCATAACAAAGATACACGTAAGCCAGCCCGCCTTCCGCGTACATCACTTCCGTACGTGCCGTCCTCCGCAGTCCATACGCATGGGAAGCGCGGTCGATACCGCCCAGATAAGCTTCTGTTTCTACGATCATGCCCGCGGTTCTCTTGCCGTCAAAACAGGTGACCAGTTTTTTTCCGATCAATTCACGTGATACCCGTACCGCATCATCACGGATATAAAAGGATTTTGGAAGTCTGCTCATGAATAAATGGATATTTTGCTTTATTTTGTAAAAATACATCATCAATCCTTATAACCACGCCCATGCATCCTATCAAAGGATCTCTTTATTTAATTCCCAGCCTGTTGAGTCCGGATACGGCGAAGATGATGCCGCCCTATATTGCCGAAGTAGTAAATAACCTGCATCATTTTTTTGTGGAAAACGAAAGGAGTGCCCGGCGTTTTCTAAAAGTATTAGATCCGGCTATCACCATTGATGACCGGCATTTTTGTGTAATGGATGCCCACCATCCGCCCGATACCCGTCAATTGGACGGGTGGTTGAAAACGGGCCTCAGCGTCGGGGTGATCAGTGAAGCGGGCTATCCCTGTATCGCGGATCCAGGAAATGTGCTGGCCAGGGAAGCACACCGGCTGGGTGCCCGGGTAATCCCCCTGGTCGGGCCAAACGCCATGCTGATGGCACTCGCGGCGTCCGGGTTTAATGGTCAGCGGTTTTGCTTTTCCGGCTATGTTCCCATCAAAGGCCCTGAGCGGGTCACCATCCTCAAAGCACTCGAGAAAAAAGCCCTGTCGACGGGAGAAACGCAGATATTTATGGAAACGCCATACCGTAACAACGCATTGCTTAGCGATATCATCCAATACCTGCATGCACAAACGATGCTTTGCGTTGCCGCCGATATTACCGCGCCCACCGAATTTATCAGCACCCGTTCCATCAGGGAATGGCAGGGAAACCTACCTGACCTGCATAAACGACCGGCTGTATTTTTACTCAACCGCTCAAAGGCTTAAACGGCATATCCTCTCAGGTTAGGGTAGAGGAGCGCCCTTCCGTATCCCCCGCGGTGAGCTCCCATTGTTGTTTGAGCTGGCGAAGAGACTGGCCGGTCAAACGGGGATGATCATAATGTCCGGCAAGGGATTTTTGCCGGAAGGCTTCGTACAGTGTGACGGCGCAGGCTACTGAAATATTCAGTGACCGGATAATGCCGGTTTGCGGAATGATGAAATTACCGTCCGCCAGTTTGCTGGCTTCTTCGCTGACACCATCCCTTTCATTCCCGAAAACAAGCGCGACCGACCGGGTAAAGTTTAGGTCGAATAGCGGGAGCGAATCATCCGAAAGCCTGGTGGTATAAACAGTCTCATAATGTTTTCGTAATTCAATAAAACAGGCGTTTATATCGGAGAACGGGTGGATGGTCACCCATTTGGCAGCGCTTGATGAACTTTTTTTGCCCCATTTACTATGCGACGGGATACGCGTATTGAGAATATAAATATCCTGGACGCCCACTGCGTCACAGGTCCGCATCACCGCGGAGATATTGTGCGGGTCGAAGACGTTTTCCATCACCACGGTCAGGTCCGGCTGCCGCTTATTGAGTACCGCCGATAGGCGTTGTTCTCTTTGGGGAGTCATGGGTGATATTTTGATAAAAGGCACAATGTACAAACCGAAAGATTCAAAATAAGTGTAAAAAATTGGAATGACCCCCACAAATGCCTATTATTATGCAACAAGCAGTATCTTTATGTTGACTGTTGACCTACTTGAAACATCACCCTATGAACTGGATTTACCTGGCGCTGCTCACCGCCTGCTTCTATGCACTTTACAACATTTTCATTAAAATGGCTTCGGGACATATTCATGAGATCACAGGAGCCGTGATCCTGCAGGTCGTGGCTTTCGTGATCGGCGGCCTATGGCTTATTTATCTGAAAATGAAAGGAGTCCCCACTGAAGTTACTTCAAAAGGGATCGGGCTTGCTGTATTGGCGGGCATTTTTGTGGGCCTTGCCGAGATTTTCTCTTTCCTGGTTTTTTCCAAGGGCGTGCCGGCGTCCGCCGGTATCCCGGTAATCATTGGCGGTTCGGTGCTCATCGCGGCGGCGATTGGTTTTCTCTGGCTAAGGGAGACACTAACACTGTCCAACTTACTGGGATTGGCACTGATCGTAGCCGGGATATGGTTATTGTCGCGTAAACCCGGCATATAATCCCTGGCAACGCTATTTTCTGAGTTATGCCATGGGGTTGGATGGGGAAAACACATGAGCAAGGATTGTTCCGTCAGGTACTCAGCGATGTACACGCCCCCGCGAAATTCCGTGTGAACGGGCCGATGCGTGACATCCCCGACTTTTGTGAGGCCTTCGATGTGAAGCCAGGTGAGCAGATGTGGCGACTGACAGCCTCAGGGCGAAAGTGGGGTGATTTGTTTGCGGCAATAAAATAATTGAGGATATAGGTATTTTGTCGTAAATTGAGATGGCACCATTAATATTTTCTGTCATGCAGGGGATCATCCATAGCACGTTTTTTAACGCCGACATCCTCGCAGGGTTGATTTTCCTGCTGATGGGATGGATGATCAGCTCATTTCCACCCAAAAACAGGAAGAAGATATATGGTTACCGTAGTTTTCTTTCTACGCGTAATCACGACACCTGGGTGGCAGCCAACCAGTTCGCGGGCAGTCATTCCCTCAGGATCGCCTGCGTACTGATCGGAATCGGCATCGTGATCGGATTTTTATTCAACAGTCAAAATAACTGGTATTATCTGTTTTCGGTAGGGGCCGTCATTATCGCCGCAATGAATCTCCGCGGAGAGACGGAATGGTATTTATCCCAGCATTTTGAGGAAAACGGAGAAAGGAAATTCAACCCGGGACATGGGAAACGCTTGGAGGGATTGTCACCCGACGGCTCATCGTCCCGTGCGGATAAGAGTGCGTGAGTGCCACGGGGCAAATAACTCGATAGGGCCGGTTACCCCGAAAGTCGCGGTTACCCTGAAAGACACCTCTTTCGGCGCAATCGCCGGAGCCGGCAGCAAACCTGGGGAAAATCACTTTGAACCGGTTCGATGCGGGTTCTTCTAAAATCCACGATCGTTCCCGTGGCTCTTGTTAAAAACCAGCATCCTTTCATCACCCTTCTCAACATATCGGTACAGCCCGGAGCATTCAATGCCTTGTTCGCAATAGGCATTTATTTACCTTTGCCCATTCAAATTTCTCTCAAAATGGAAATGACCGTTAATACCGCCAACCAGCTTGGGCTTACCGCTGATGAATTTAATCAAATCACTGAAATACTGGGTCGTACGCCGAATTTTACGGAATTAAGCATGTATTCCGTCATGTGGAGCGAACATTGCAGCTATAAAAACTCCATTGCGTGGCTGAAGACCCTGCCAAGGGAAGGTGGGCGGTTGCTCGTAAAGGCCGGGGAAGAGAACGCCGGCCTGGTGGACATCGGGGACGGCTGGGCCTGTGTGTTTAAGATTGAATCGCACAACCATCCTTCCGCCATTGAACCTTTTCAGGGTGCCGCCACCGGCGTGGGGGGTATTCACCGGGATATATTTACCATGGGGGCCCGCCCGATTGCCGCATTGAACAGTCTGCGCTTTGGCTTACCGGAAGATACCAGGACACAACACCTTTTGCGGGGCATCGTCCATGGAATAGGGCATTATGGGAATTGTTTCGGAGTGCCGACCGTCGGAGGGGAAGTGTATTTTGATGCTTGTTATAGTACCAATCCGCTGGTGAACGCTATGAGCGTTGGGGTGGTCAGGGTGGGGGAGACGGTATCCGCCACCTCGCACGGAGCCGGCAACCCGGTTTTTATCGTGGGCTCCGATACCGGTAAGGATGGGATCGGGGGTGCTTCTTTTGCCTCGGCCAATATAGACGAGGACAGCGCGGAGGACCTGCCTTCCGTACAGGTGGGGGATCCTTTTCAGGAAAAGAAATTGCTGGAAGCCTGCATGGAAATCGTCCAGACGCATGCTTTGATCGGTATGCAGGACATGGGTGCCGCCGGCATTACCTGTTCCTGCGCGGAAATGAGTGCTAAGGGTGAGCACGGCATGCACATTGATCTGAGCAAGGTACCCACGCGCCAGCAGGGCATGAAAGCGTGGGAGATGTTGCTGAGCGAGAGCCAGGAACGGATGCTGATCGTCGTCAAGAAAGGACGTGAGGAGGAAGTCCTGCGTATTTTCGGTAAATGGGATTTGAATTGTGTACAGATCGGCGAGGTGACCAGTGAACAAAGATTGAAATTTTATCTGGACGGTACGCTGGAAGCGGATGTGCCCGCCGAAAGCCTTGTGCTGGGTGGAGGTGCGCCGGTGTATCACCGGGAATCCAGGGAACCGGGGTATATGATGCAGATCCGTAAATTTTCCGCTGCGTCCGTGGCGGTTCCCGCGGATTTAAAAGTGGTAGCCGAAAAAATTATCGGCCAGCCGGATATCGCCTCCAAACGCTGGATCTATGCACAATATGACAGCATGGTAGGTACGGGTAACGCCGGCAGCAATGCGCCTTCAGACGCTGCTGTCTCCCTGGTAAAGGGTACGGATAAGGCTTTGGTGATGACCACGGATTGCAATGGCCGCTACGTATATGCCGATCCTCATAAGGGCACCATGATCGCTGTTGCAGAGGCAGCGCGTAATATCGTATGTACGGGAGGGGAACCGGTGGCGATCACCAATTGCCTCAATTTCGGTAATCCCTATGATCCCGAGGTATATTATCAGTTCGAGCAGGCGATTGGCGGAATGGGAGAGGCCTGTCGGAAATTCGACACCCCGGTTACCGGTGGAAACGTAAGTTTCTATAATCAATCCCCGGACGGCCCGGTATTCCCCACCCCGGTCATCGGGATGGTGGGCATCCTTGACCATCTGAAATACCGGATGACACTTGATTTCAAACAAGCAGGCGATACCATTTATTTGATTGGCCAAAGCAGAGATGATATTCATTGTTCTACTTATCTCTATAAGATCCTGGGAGAGACATTGAGCCCGGCACCACATTTTGATCTCCAGGAGGAATACGCCCTTCAACAGATGGTGACCATCCTGATCAGGGCGGGTGTTCTGCAATCGGCCCATGATGTGAGTGATGGCGGATTGTTTACCACTTTATTGGAAAGCGCCATGCCGGGTGATCTGGGATTCAGTATTCAGACCGACAAGGATCTGAGGAAGGACGCTTTCCTGTTTGGCGAAGCCCAGAGCAGGGTGGTGGTCTCTGTCATCCCCGGAAAGGTGACTGAATTTGAAAGATTATTGGCAGGTATGCCTTTTGAGAAGCTTGGAGAGGTCACAAAGGGGAATCTCCTGATTGACGGGAGTGATTGGGGTGAAATATCCTCCTGGAAACGGCGGTATGATACCGTGCTGGATCATATCCTGAAAGAGACCAGGACTGACCTGGAATAGTATATTTTGTTATTGGGCGCCGGGAATAGATGCTTCGGTGTAAATGATCCCATAAAAGCCAATACCCGTCAAGGTTTTTCTCTGGGGGCCGGTATACGATCAGCCAACAGGCAAGCGGGAAGAGGGGCCCCTATTTATCCGCTTACCGCCTTCGGTTGGTTCAAAAATGGGTGCTGTTATCTGGTCAGCTTTGCATTCCCTTACGTTGCCACAGTTGAAAGGCGTAGGCGTATTTATTTTTTTCATCCGGCTCGTGGCGTTCCTCTTTGAGCATTTCCCATTCAGCAAGGTTCATTTCAGGGAAAAACGCGTCCCCTTCAAAATCCCCGTATACCCGCGTCAAATAAATCCGGTTCAATAGCTGCATGCTTTGTCTGTATATCTCCGCGCCCCCAAGAATAAATATTTCCTCGTTTTCTGACGCTTTTTCCTTTTCTGTTTCCCGGGCTTCTAGGATGGCTTGTTCAAGGCCGTGCACCACCATTGCATCTGTAAGTATATAGTCGCTTTGCCGGGTAATAACGATGTTGGTGCGGCCGGGGAGCGCCTTGCCAAATGATTCGTAGGTTTTGCGTCCCATGATAACGGCATGTCCCATGGTAGTGTTCTTGAAAAAACGCATATCAGCGGGTAAACGCCAGGGCAGCGTATTATCTTTCCCGATAACATTGTTTTGACCTACGGCTGTAATGGCGGATAAAAGCATGACTAATAAAGTGTTTAATCGATGAATGCAAAATGTAAAAATAATGGTTTGTATTTAATTTTGCGCACCCCAATGGTAATAAACGGCCTTACTGTACTGCGCTGGTTTAGTCTTAACAGGTAAACGGTTTTAACGATGACCAGATTGGGTTCCACTCCCTGAGATATTATGAAATCTCGAATCAAATTAATATATTGCAGTATGGATCAATACTTATGATACGATAGCGTTCAGCTTTCGGAGTTCAGGGATGATATGGGGCGGGAAATGCTTTGGCAGGCTGATCTGTGAGTAAGAGAGCGAAGCTTTGAGACTTGATGACGTGTTGCAGACATTGTCTGATGATAACAGCAGCCTGGCGGGTTGATATCGCCGATGATGAAGTGCCTCTGGGAGGGGATGGCTGGTCCTGCTGTTTTTAGACCGATCAGGGTATTTTCCGGATGACCGGTTGTTCATTATTTTCTGCCATCACCCATAATCTTTTGTTCATTTGTATTGGCAAGCATGAAGTATCTGGCTATATTTTTATTTGTTTTTATCGCATATCAAGGTGTGGGTCAATCTTCGAGCTTTGCTGATAAGAAGGCTAATGAAAGTAGTGTCGAAAAATTGCTTTTTGCTGATAGCCTAAGCCAAGTCATAAGATTGGCTAAAAAGGATATAGCCAGTGGAGCACCTTATTTGCTTTTGAGAAGTGGAATCTCTCCCATTGTCTATCCATCCGACAGCATCTTTGAACAGAG
>DASULB010000524.1:0-2791 GCA_036278455.1 Chitinophagaceae bacterium
GTAAAAAACTGCTGCACTTCGGCTACTTCGGCTTCCCTGCTGCCGTTATCATAATTGTCGCAGAGCCACACCACCAGTTCCGGAAAGAAATTCCCCTGTATACAGGACAAACCCGCAGCCCCTGCCTTTAATGAAAGTACCGCATGCCCCATGTAGGCATCATAAAGACCAAAATGATAACCCGCTGACGCCTTGATCTTCCCGCGTATATTTTCAATATCAAGGCTGGTATCCTTGTGGTAGACCACTCTGGAGGTTTGCACAAACCTGCCCAGTTGTTTGGGTGTTAACACTCTTTTATAAGGTACGGGACATTCATAGAACCCCAGTGGAACATCCTTTGTTAATTTTAGCAGCGTGCTCATGCGTTCTTCAAAGATAATTTCATTCTCCCCGGCGTTGGCCAAAAGTCCGGTGATCAGGATGACCGCCTCGACTCCCTGATCATATACCCGTTTTATAAAATCGGCCTGCTGAACCATGTCGCTTCCAAAACTGCCGGTGGCCACAACAGGCACAGCGCCCTTTGCATCCCGGACAACCTGCCCGATGATCTTTAACCTTTCACTCGCGGTAAGTTCATACATTTCGCTGGAAAGGCAATTGGCGAACAGGCCGGTGGCGCCGGCTTCAAGGTACATGGTGGTAAGCCTTGTCAGGGTCTTACCATCCACTTCGCCGTTTTTTTCAAAAGGAGTCAACATCACAGGAACAAACCCTTTTTTTAATTCTTTTTCCATCTTTTCTATTTTTAAACACTGTGTTATAAGGCCCCTTCTTTCTTTTGATAGCCTCCGTCCATTGAATCATCTTCATCACCTTGTCAGGATACAACCGGTGAAACAGCTACATGCCACAAGAGTGACCGTGATCAGGCGATATCAAAGACGTTCTCGTTTGTTCCTGAGATAACTTCAAAGTGGAAACATGATGGCGGATTTCCTGTTTCTTTGAAGACGAACAAACTGGCTGTTCACAAAATCGGCACCCTTAAAAAAGCCCGGTAGTCATTTAACCATCTCCCGGACTAAATGAATAAGCCGGCGAGGGCACTCATTTTTTTAATGAAATAAAAACCAGCCACAACAGGCAAGGAACGTACATCACGATTACCCTTAAATATGATACATGCAAAGTTAGCGCAGGCCGGAGCACGGAAAGCATAGGATATTTTCTATCTACTGTAACATCTTAGCTAAACCATGCGAGTCGTGATCAGGCCTCATTTGACTGGAAGATTTTTTTTAAATAAGCCGCGTTGGCGCCATAATTCCACTTGACGTTGCGTGGGTCCTTTGCATCCCTGGACCGTTCCATGACAAGCCATCCTTTCCAGCCCATGTCATCCAGGGCCTTCTTCATTTTTTTCATATTAACGAGAGGATCATTTTGCAGCCATACGCCATCCTTGTCTGTACAATGTATCTGGCATATCCTCTGTCTGCCTAATATTTTTAATTCCTCCGAGAGATCCCTGCCAGCCTGCAGTGGATTCTCTATGTTAAAATAACTTTGTACGCCCGGAGATGCGATCTCTTCCAACAATTTCACCTCGCCCGCGGCATCCAGGGAAGTCTCTATGCCGATGACTACACCGGTTGTTGCCGCATAAGCACCCACGGTCTTCAGCCGGCGGATAACCGCCGGTCTTTTTTCGGGATATTTTACCAGATCGTCCCGGATACCCAGTGGTAGAAAAGCTACCTTCACTCCCATGGCCTTCATGATATCCACAGAGCCCTTTACCATTTCTACTACACCGTCCCTCTCCGAAAAAGACTGGGCATAAAAGGCACTCATGGCCACCGAACAAATCTGTAAATTGACCGATGCGGCTTTATCCAAAAATGCCTGCCGTACTGCCGGATCCACCAGTTTATCATCAAATGTTTTGCGATTGCCCAGGCCTCCCATATCCACTTCCACGCCGTTGACGCCAATCGCCTTTGCCAGCGGGAAAGCGCCCAGCTTCTGCCGTTTGAGCATCATCCAGTCACATACACCGATCAGGTACCTGTGTTCCGGTGTCCTGTTGGACGGATGCTGATGATAGGCAAAGCGTTCCGACGCTCTTAATGTTCTGGCGGTGATGATACCCACTGCTGCCACGGCCGCCGTGGCAAGAAAGTGGCGACGCCCTCCGGCCTTATGACCGGCCTCCTCTTTATCAAAATTTCTTTCAGGATTTTTCTCATGATGTAGATCATTCCCTGGCTGTCCGGTTACTTTGTCGTTCATGATGATGATGTGTATAAAGCTGGGGCGAATTATTTTAGGATTCCGTTTCAGGATTTGTTTTTCTTTGCTGCCTGTATCTTCTTGTAATAGGCTTTATACAATGCCCGCCAATTACGGCCATGGGTATTCAGGTATCCCTCACATTTTGTCTTATAGATTTCAAAAATGGCTGAGATCTCTTTCATGTTTTTATAATCAACCGCGCGCTCCCGTGCCTGGGCCAAAAAGTCATGAATAGCGGTCTTTTCTGCTGTAGTAAGATCAGGAACGATCGCCTCATAGCCCTTCATGGTAAAAGCCACCTTTCCGATCGTGATGTCATCCAGGATCTGGTTGACCCCTTCCTCCGTCAAATCCTGCTTTAATCCCTGTATAAAATGCTGATGTACCGAATCGGGCATGGAAGAATCCACGATCATCTGCCGGTCCAGTTTGCTGAGCGGCTGACCCGTTTCGGGGTTCATCCCTGCGGGGACCAGCGTGTAGGAATGGGCGTTGTGCCAGTTTCTTACTTCCATCAGGTGACGGCCGATCAGGGTCTGCAGCCGCTGTT
>DASULB010000525.1:0-3145 GCA_036278455.1 Chitinophagaceae bacterium
GAAATGGATAATGGTTTGCCGATAAGCGATCCTGTTTCAGGTTATGATGCCGCCAATCCTTACAAAGACCGGGATCCGCGTCTGTATGCTACCATCGTCTATCCCGGCGATACTTATATGGGTACAACTGTTTCTGACAGCCGTTTTGCCATTACAGGATATGGCGTAGAGAAATACAGTATCTATACGGACGCCAAGCCTCCTGCCGAACTGGCCGATCTGAAAGGAGGCCAATCCTATACCAATTACATTGTTCTCCGTTATGCCGACATCTTGTTGATGTATGCGGAGGCCCGGAATGAATATGTCGGCCCTGATGCATCGGTATATGATGCGATTAATAAAGTCCGTGCGCGGGCCGGTATGCCGGATATCCCGATAGGCTTATCACAAACGGATATGAGAAAAGCCATTCATCTTGAAAGGCGTATTGAATTCGCCTGCGAAGGATATTATTACAATGATATCCGGCGCTGGAGAACAGCGGAAGTGGTGATGAATGCTCCTATTTATTCCTGGGACGGTTCGGAAATAGAGGTGCGCAAATTTAATCCTGGTCGCGATTACTGGTGGCCTATTCCGCAAGCACAGCTGGACCTGAATTCCCACCTGAAACAAAACTCTGGTTACTGAGTGTAGCGAAGGAGCAACAGCTCTTTCATGATGGTGTATTCAAACAATGCGGATAATGATGGCCGGCCCATCGGAACCGGTTAACAGGCACCGGTTCCAAAGCGCCTGTATGGTGCGGTTAAATGCTGTGGAAAGTGAGGGATGAGGGGAAGGGCATTGTAAATGCGTGACGGGGTAAGATGAATGCAAATGGACCACAAATGAGGCATCGCAAGGGTTAGGAGATATCAAAATCAATACCCGTCAGCGTGTTTGTGACGAGGGAAAGGTGAACCTGTTAGTCACCCCCGCGGCCGGCGGGCGCGGGGGCGACAGGGGTTTAATACCGGCATTGCAGGGAGCCATGGAAAACCGGATTGAAATCCAAGTCTGGATGATCATAACCGTGTGATGCGGACGTATAATGCAAGGTTCAGTGGGAATCCCCTTGAGATGCCAGGGTTACTCAACAAAGGTATGACAGGTGTTACATCAGTATACCCCGGACGGTCTTCATTGGGGGATAGAGACATGGTTCTTCTGCTACTCATACACCATTGCAGGAACGTTGGGTTGGTAATATCTTAGATGCCAATCCGCATTTAAGTTGAATCGTTTAGGCGGCCCTTTTGGTAAAGTCGAAAAAATTTTGTGAAATTGGGCATGATAAAACAATACTATGAAACAGATTTTATTGCTGTGCTTATGTTGTATTCCCCTGATGTCGTTATCTGATTGTCGAAAGAAAGATAGTCATTCAGCGAAGGTCCCAGCCGGTAACCAGCCAGTCGATACGCTTGCTGTAGGGGATTGCATCCGGTGTATTGTCCTTACAGATCAGGCGGTTCCCGCCATTGATATCGTGGATGCGGGCAGAAGCGGCAAGCTTATCTGGTTTTGGGAACCCAGCCGGTCCAATATCGCCTCTGGCGATGTAAAATGGTTTTCCAATCCAGACGACGCCAAGCCGGTCTATAACAATAAATACCTTTTGATCAATGCTTCCGGAGGAGGTGTTGCCCTGGTGAGGATAGCGGATGGCAAAGCCGTCTTTTATGCATATGCGGGCAAGAATCCACATTCCTCTGAGCTATTGCCCGATGGAAATATCGTGACGGCGTCCAGTACGGACAACCGGTTGGTTGTATTTCATGTAGATACCACACAGGGCCCTGACCAGGTATATAAAAAAGTCTTTGATCTGCCTTTTGCGCATAACGTGGTGTGGGACAAAAAACGGCAGGTGCTGTGGGCGGCCGGGCAAAATCACCTGTATGAATACACTTATAACTTTAATTGCAAAAAGCCTGACCTGATACCGAAGGATACTTTCCAGTTGCCCGGATCGGAAGCCCATGATCTGTTCCCGGTGTATGGAAAGGATTCTCTGTGGTTTACCAACCCCAAGGGTGTCTATTACATCGATATGAAAACGATGGATCTGTCCCTGGCAAAATTCAAATACACCGAAAACATTAAAAGTGTTTCCTCCGGCCCCACCGGATGGCCTACCATCATCATGAAACCCAAAGTAAGCTGGTGGTCGGATGAAGTGATGGACAGCCAGGGGAATAAGATATTTTCGCGACCGGGCATGAAAATTTACAAGGCCAGGTGGCTGCTGCCAAATTTATTCAGTTATCCTGAGGAGGGTAAAATGAAAGTCTGTGGTTTGTGAATACTGATGGGGACAGTCAATCATTCAACAGGATTGCTGAGTCCTTGAAGATGAATTTGTTTAGCGGAAAGCATATTTGGTATTCCCTCAAAAGGTCCAGGTAAAACCAATGGCTTGCCAAGGAGAGTGTTAAATTAAAAGAACTCATTTGTTTAATAGGGGCTCCATGGTGTTAGGGTAAAAAAAATGTGGATGGTACGCTGTTTTATCAGGTGGTTCCAGTGTTCGGTTTTTTTGCCCCATGAATGTACCTTGATCTCTTGCTTTTAAAAAAACGGCAGCTAAGCCCGACATTATTCAAAAGATGTATAATTATACATATCTATGGATATCAGACAGTACTTTACAACGAGGAAATTATTGATAGGCGCTTTAATCTTCGGATGTGCTTTTCCCGCACAGGTTTTCGCCCAAAAGGCGGCGATCAACGCAACGGCAAAGCATCCCAACATTATTTTTATTCTGGTGGATGACCAGGGTTATGGCGACCTGGGTGCTTTTTTCCAGAACCAAAGAGCCAAGGAAGGTAAACCGCATGAACGGTCACCCAACCTGGACAAGCTGGCAGCCGGAGGCGCCATGCTCACGCAGCATTATGCTGCGGCGCCCGTCTGTGCACCTTCCAGAGCTTCCATCATGCTGGGAGTAAGCCAGGGTCATTCCAATGTGCGGAATAACGAATTTGATAAGGCCATAGCGGATAATTATACCATGGCCTCCACGCTGCGTAGCCTGGGTTACAGTACAGCTGCCATTGGCAAATGGGGATTGCAGGGGGATAAAAGATGGGACCCGGATGGCGCCAGCTGGCCTGCACGCCCGCGTAACAGGGGGTTTGATTATTTCTTTGGGTAC
>DASULB010000526.1:0-4892 GCA_036278455.1 Chitinophagaceae bacterium
TACTGGATGATGAAGACATATCCGACATTCTAAATCGTGCAAAAGAGTTTGAAAACTGGCTAAAATCTGTTGGAGATTATGCGTTAGCTACAGCAGTCAATGATGGCAAAAAATGGCCGGGATTGAAGCTTGTGGAGGGCAGAAGTAACCGCGTAATTACAGAGCCGGACAGCGTGGCAAAAAGACTAGAAGCGTTATCATACTCACAAGAACAAATCTGGAATAAGAAAATCAAGGGGATCACCGATTTGGAAAAGCTATTAGGCAAAAAAGAGTTTGCAGCAGAGTTAGGGAAATGGGTAGTCAAACCAACCGGCAAGCCTACCCTTGTTCCTGAATCCGATAAGCGGGAAGAACTATCCAGCACCGCCAATGCCGCAGCAGATTTTGAAGGAGTAGAAATAGAGTAATCAATTTTAATAATCATAAAACGTCAAAAACGATGAAAACAGAAAACCAGAGTCCGGCCCTAGCCACGAAGGTGATCACCGGCAAAGTACGGTTCTCCTATGCACATGTGTGGGAAGCCGTAGCGAACGACGAGAATAGTAAACCTAAGTTCTCCGTTGCGCTTCTTATCCCGAAATCGGATAAGAAGACAATCGCGGCTATTAACCGCGCGGTAGAAGCCGCGAAGCAACAGGGTAAAACCTCAAAATTTGGGGGCAAGCTGCCTGTTAATTTGAAATTACCATTACGAGATGGTGACGAAGAACGACCAGATGATGAGGTCTATTCCGGCCACTATTTCGTCAATGCTTCGGCGCTGACAAAGCCCGGTATCGTTGACAAAGACCGCAATCCGATCATGGACAAAGAAGATTTTTACAGCGGGTGTTATGGCATTGCCAGCGTGAATTTCTATCCCTTTGCTGTGAGCGGTAACAAGGGCATTGCCTGCGGGCTTAACAACCTGATGAAAACACAGGACGGTGAGCCGTTAGGTGGTCGCATCTCCGCAGAAGATGACTTTGCAGAAGTCGAAATATCCGAAGAAGCAGAAGACCTTTTGTAATCATTTCCTGTTAACCTGGGGGCGGTAATTCGCCGCCCCCTTTTAATCTTTTATCATGTTCGCAACGCAAACACTTAACGATAATAGTATCATGCCTTGGGGCATGCACAAGGGCAAAAAGATGGCCAACGTGCCAGCAAGGTATTTACTATATCTGATCAATAGCAACACATGCAGTGATCCATACGTTAAGGCTTATATAATGGACAATTTGGACGTGTTGCAGGCAGAAGCCAAGAAGGGAACAACCTATCAAAAATATTCACGATGAAAATAGAAAAAGAATTATCCGAAATCCGGCAAGTTTATGCCGAAGCCGACCAATCCGGTAAAAAATTAATGGAACTGTTATACGGCCTAAATGTATTGGGGGGTATTACCGGCCGGATCGTGTCCTTTGAACACGCCTGCCAGGAATTGAATGCAAATCCTACAAAGATTATGTCGGTAGGCGTGTCAACTGATGAAGTAGCATACCGAAAATTAAAAGTGATTACCGAAGCCCTCAATGATGGCTGGACGCCTGACTGGTCAGACGACGATGAAAAGAAGTGGTATCCGTGGTTCGATTTTCAGGTCGGCCGGTTTGTGTTCGGCAGCGTGCTCTGCTTCTGCACGTTCTCCTTCCTCGGTTCCCGCCTTTGCTTCCGAACGCGTGAGTTAGCAGAATACGCCGGGAAGCAGTTTGAAGATTTGTACAACCAGTTTTTAAAATAATCAATCATGCCAACTAAGAAAATAAAATCGTACGAAGCTGCCTGTAAGGCGCTCAACCAGGATCCTACCTTACCGGAGTTTCCTGCACTTTCAGCAGCGGAAAAGAAAGCCGCCATTGCTCACTACAAACTAGTGATTATCGCCAAGGCACTTAACGGCGAGTGGAAACCCGATTGGGGGGACTGGGGCCAAGATAAATATTTTCCGTGGTTCGATTTTCGGGACGGCCGGTTTGTGTTCAACAGCGTGAACTACTTCTACTCGTACTCCTACCTCGGTTCCCGCCTTTGCTTCCGGGATCGCGATACCGCGAAGTATGCAGCTACCCAGTTCATAGACCTCTATAATGATTACTACCTGCTTGAATAAAAGCAGACAAGGTTGTGTGACCTCCTCCCGTGGTTCGATTTTCAGGACAGCCGGTTTGTGTTCAACAGCGTGAACTACAACTACACGAACTCCAACCTCGGTTCCCACTTAGCTAACAAATTATTACGGCACAGACCTTACCCGCACGGTAAAAAATAACTCATTTAAAAGGGCGCTCGTATGGCAACAGAAAGCGACCTGATAAAGCAAAGGCTCATGAAACGTTTTGGTAGTCTCTATAATCATATATGCAGCATGGAAAACCTCCTTTTAGCCGATATGCTTGCTTCCAAAGGCAAAAGTAAGCAGAAAGGAGTTATCCGACATAAACAGTATCAGGAAGCAGAATTAACAGCATTACGAACCATTCTGGTAAACAAGCAATTCAAAACATCCTCTTACACAACATTTAAGATATACGAGCCTAAAGAACGTCTGGTTTACCGCTTACCCTATTACCCCGACCGGATTGTACAGCACGCTATAATGAACGTATTAGAGCCCTATTTCCTTTCTATTTTCACGGCTGATACGTATAGCTGCATCAAGGGAAAGGGCATACACGGGGCTGTCAGGGCAGTAAAACGGGCATTAAAGGATAAAGAAGGTACAACCTATTGCCTGAAACTGGATATACGGAAATTCTATCCCTCTGTTAACCATGAAGTCCTAAAAGAATTGCTGCGCCGGAAATTCAAAGATCAGGACCTTTTGCATTTGTTGGACGGCATAATAGACAGCGCCGAGGGCCTGCCAATTGGCAACTACCTAAGTCAGTATTTAGCAAATTTTTACTTGTCCTATTTCGATCACTGGTTGAAAGAATGCAAGGCAGTTAGATATTACTTCCGCTACGCTGACGATATGGTTATCCTGTCTTCGAACAAAGAGGCATTGCAGAAGCTTCTACAGGAAATCAGGAAATACTTATACACCAACCTGCGATTAATCGTTAAGGATAATTACCAAGTCTTTCCGGTGGACGCCCGCGGTATTGACTTCCTCGGATACCGCTTCTATCACGATTACACTTTACTTAGAAAATCCATTAAACAAAACTTCGCCCGGATGCTGGCCACACACCCAACAAGGGAATCCATTGCCGGTTATACCGGTTGGGCAAAACATTGCAATTCAAAACATTTACTCAAAAAACTAAAAATTAAGTTATGAAACCATTACACTTGTGCTGCGCCGATGGCAAATACCCAAATAAGACCTTACAATACATTCAGGTAAAAGATGGCGTGGTTAACGCTACGGACGGCAGCATGTTAATACGAATGCCGGTAGAGGAAGTTATACCGGATATAATCAAAGACGGCGAAGAACTATATTTTTTAGGGTCAGAATGGAAAACCTTAAAAATCTTCAAAGCTATGTTCATCGAACGCGAGGGATTAACATTCACCGCAAAGGACAAAAAGAAAAACATAATCGGCGTTATCCGGGCTTTGGATGCAGAAGCATTTGAAAAATTGAATATTGGCCGGTTCCCTGACGTAACTACAGTGATACCGGACGGTGACAAGGCGTACCCCGCCGATGCATTTAGCATTAACGCGAATAAATTGCATCTTTTGGGGCAAGCTTTCGGCGCTCCTTTTGAAACGCTAACGCTAAAATTCAACGGGCGAAATAGGATAATATCAGTAACGCATATCAATGAACCGGGCAATGGCTATATTATGCCCCTAATGTATCTGGTCGAAGAACCGGAAGAAGCACAGCCTGAACAAGAACCAGAGCCGGAACCCGATTACACAGAAGACTATTCCGACTTGCTTTAATGGTCGTTTGGAAGACCATATTAAGCCATCCTAACTACCAGGTATCGGACACCGGCAAAGTGCGGAATAAAAACGGACGTATGATCTACGTGGAATTGATAGGGACGGATATGAACGTGTCTCATTGTGGAAAAATAGTCTTCGCAAACACATGCGCGTTCATATCCTTGTCTGTCAGGCTTTCCATAACTGGAAACCCGGATGTGACGTGAATCACCGCGACCGGGATAAAAGAAACAATCATAAAGATAACCTGGAATGCCTTAGCCACTTGGAGAATATGCGGCAGTGGATGGCCGAGGATGGTAGGTTGAGAAATATTGCCGGTGACCTTTTGCCGGAACCACTTTGCGATTATGTGCCATTTTAAAATTTAAAAAAACTATGGGATTGTATTGTTATATGACAAAGCAGGAAGTTGAATCGTATTCATCCGTCAAAGACAAGGAGGTAGACCGTGTTCTGCAAGAAATTAGAAAAGTTTGGCCCGTGTGGTTAGTTCAGGAGCAAATCATAATATATAAGAAACGGATATGGGGCCCCGATATAGAAGAAATTTTTTACACTGTGTATCGGCTAATCGGTATGTGGGAAGCAAGGCAACAAATGTCCGTTCACACCAAACGTGACTTGCTCAACTTTCTGTATGGGCTAAATATGGGTTTGCATAAAGATATTTATAACGAATTAACCTGATAAAATGACCACCCTCGGAATTGACATAGAGACCTATAGCAGCAACGACCTAAAAACGTCCGGCGTGTATAAGTACGTTGAGGCAGAAGACTTTGAAATCCTGCTATTCGCCTATTCGGTCGATGGTGGTCCGGTGCAGATCGTTGACCTTGCAAACGGTGAGATACTGCCCAGGGAAATTAACTTCGCCCTTACGGATCCTACCATACTGAAAACAGCATTTAACGCACAATTTGAACGGATATGTATCGCCCGGCATTTCCTGAAAATCCTAAGAGCCGAACAGTGGGAATGTACAATGGTAA
>DASULB010000527.1:0-6116 GCA_036278455.1 Chitinophagaceae bacterium
CTGCCATATTGCTGCTGCACCTGTTTCAGTTCGCCGGCATAAGGTGTTTTATAGACCTGCTCTATCTGCGCCTTGTTGAACAACACAGGGGACTGATAAAACTGGTAGAACACAAATAACAACGCCCCGATAAGCAGGATCAAAAATTGCATCGGTATCTTTACAAACCCATTCATCAAAAGGCCCATCCGGCTTTCAGCGATGGAACGTCCCGTCAGGTAACGTCCCACCTGCGACTGGTCCGTGCCAAAATAGGAAAGCGCGAGAAAAAACCCACCGATGATGCCGCTCCAGATGTTGTACTTATCCTTCCAGTTGAAATCCGTCACGATGACGTTCAGCTTCCCCAGCTTTCCCGATACATGCAACGCATCTGTGAAACTGACACCACCCGGCAACATCCTGACCACCAGGTACCCTGCCAGGAACATGCCGGTGAATATGATAAAGAATTGTTGCTTTTGCGTATAGGCGACCGCTTTGGTACCGCCGACGACCGTATAGATAATGAGCAACCCGCCCATAAAGATATTGGTCCAGTAAATATTCCATCCGAGCAGGGAAGAAAGAATGATGGAGGGCGCATAGATGCTGATACCGGTAGAAAGGCCGCGTTGCAATAAAAACAAAAAAGAAGTGAGCGCGCGGGTCTTTACGTCGAAACGTCCCTCCAGGAATTCGTATGCCGTGAATACTTTCAGTTTATGAAAGATCGGGACAAAAGTGATGCAGAGTACCACCATCGCGAGGGGCAGCCCGAAATAATACTGCACGAAACGCATGCCATCGGTGTAGGCCTGGCCCGGCCCGGAAAGAAAGGTGATCGCGCTGGCCTGCGTACCCATGATGGAAAGCAGGATCACGTACCAGGGCATGGACCGGTTGCTCAGGTAATAGCCGTCCATCGTACGCTGTCTTCCGCCCCGGATCACCCCGTAGATAATGATCCCGGAGAGCGTGATGATCAGTACGGTCCAGTCAATGGTACTCATGAAAAGTGGATTCGGGTACGCTTAATATTCAGTTCCTCTTTCTGGCGGCGTTCGCTAAACCTTTTATGATAAGCGGGAAACCGCTCAGGAAAAATAACCGGTAAACAGGTAAAAGAAAATGATCAACAGGACAAGCCACAGGATTACAGCGGTATAAAATCGCCACCAGGCGCCGAAGATGGGCGGACGCCCGTCTTCCTTTTGATGATCTTTATTTCTTCGGTGCTGCATGTAGGACTTGATATGAACGGTTTAGCATGTACGCATTGATGGTACCGGGATGCAGGTACGCCTGTGTATGTACGCATCAAGCTGCCCGGGCAACTTAATGATGGAAATGTTCTGCCACTGAGCACGAAAATCACCGGCGGACTATCCTTTTTTGCGGCTCCTTTTGAAAAGACTTCCGCCCAGCACACCCAGGACCAGGCCTACGACCAGGCCGATGCGGATATTGGCAAACACCAGGCTCAGCAATACGCCGATAACGATGCAGGTGCCCGCGCTCAGTATCAACCTGGGTGATTCACGCTGTCTTTTTTGAACCATAAAACTTTCTTGGTACTGTAAAACACTTTCCGGTCCGCTGTCATGGAATCCCGAACAGAGGCCCGGCCTTATTTCTTCGCAATCAGGTTTGCAAATAAACGAAAAGCTCCTGGTACACCCGCGGGCAATTCACGGAAAAAATCAAGCCCCGTATAAACGTATTTGCCTTTTCCGTAGTCGCAAATGATCAGTGACCCGTCCAGGGGCGCCTCACCCGGGTCATGCATGGCCAGGGGCTGCCGGTAATGGGGATCCACCCCGTCCACAAAATAGACGCCCCGCTCCTGTATCCACCCTTCAAAATCCTTTTCGGTGATCTTATTGGGGATATTGAGCGAAGGATCATCCGGCAGCAAAAAGCCGACCTTCGCCGTTTCATCGGTCACCCTGTTTTTGGTGATGCTGAACGGATAAGGACCCGGATCATCAGCGACCAGCCCGAAATTCTTATTGTACTGGACCACCAGGGTGCCCCCTTCTTTTACATAATCCATCAGCCTGCCACGCACATGTCCCAGGATCTTCCGTGTATTGAAAGCGCGGATACCCACGACGATGGCATCAAACTGCTCCAGGCGGGCGCCTGTCAATTCCTGATCACTGAGTAGTTTTACATGATAACCGATCTGGGTGAGCGCTTGTGGCACCTTGTCTCCTGCGCCCATGATGTAGCCAATGCTGCTGCCGGATATCTTCAGGGGTACGGAGACCAGTTTGGTCTCTGATAAGGGAAATACCGTGATGGTGGGGATATAACCGGGCGCGATCACCTTAATACCGCGGTCATAGGTTTTCCCACCCACGTGCAGCTGCACCAGGAGAGGGCCACTGGAAGAAGCTTCGATCGCGGAGGAGCGCGCAACGGTAAAATGAAGCAGCTGCTCATCGCCTGCATGAGGCAGGGAAAAGGACTGGTCATTGTTCCGGACAGAAAAACCATCCGGCGCCACCAGGTGCGCCACGCCTTTCACGCCGGCCTCATAGCCCGCCAGCTTTACGTCCACCTGCTGGGAGGTCTCTGCCGTGAAAACATATACTTCACTGGCGACATTCGCCGTCACGGGCGGGGCGATCGCCAGGGGATCCTGCACCTCACCGCGCACGGGATCGGTATATTTATTGACCACGGGGACATTCACTGTCAGGGGCTGCCCGGCGATGACCAGATGAAAACGGGCAGTCAGTGACGGGGAATTCTCCGGTCGTCCCACGAGCCTCTGGTCACCGATGTTGTAATAGCCCACCGGATGCTTTTCGATCAGCCAATAAGGCTGGGAAAGGGGGGTACCCGCGGGGACCATAATCTCGTAGGTATCCTTTTCCAATTCATTCTCTGAAAGTTTTTTACCCGGCGTATGTTTCTTCCCCGCAATATCCACCTGGTCAAAGGAGACCGGCAGATTGCTGCGGTTGATCACTTCGGTATTTACCTCCAACGGCTGTCCGGCAACCCCATAGGCCGTGGACGTGTAAGCATCCATCCATATCCCGCTGCACGCGGTGATCAGCCGGTCCACAGCCTTTTCCTTTTGCTTCCGCCAATAAGAATCACCAATCCCGGCAATTGCGGACCGTATCTTTAAAAGCAGTGGAACGCTCTTTTCAGGGTGGTCCATATCATAGCCACGGAGAACCTGCCTGACAAGGGAGTCCACCCTGACACCGCCGCGGACCCTTGTCCAGGTGGTATTGATTCCGTCCATGAGTGTCTGATGGGGCGGAGTGCCCGCAATCGTTTTAAAATATTCGGTGCTCTGGCCATAGGAGGGTGAAACGCCAAAGCCCTGGGTCTTATGCATGGAGCGGCTCTCAGCCGCTATCTCCCCGTATCCCTTTCCCAGCAGCGGATTATAGCCACCCACCCCGATATTCAACTGGTCTGATGCAGTGGTGTTCATGCCCCCAAAATGATAGGTGTTCCATAAGATGCGTTTGGCCTGCCAGGGTTTTACATATTTGAGTTGTTCGGGGAATTTAGCAGGGTCCGCCGCCGCCTTAAAAGCTTCATGTGCCAGGATAGCGGAGGCCCAGTGGTTTCCGTGCCCGGCGCGTTTGTCTTCGGGAAAGCGGCAGATGATCACATCGGGCCGGAACTTGCGCACGATCCAGACCACATCGGCCAGGATGCGCTGATGGCCCCAGAATTCGAAGGTCTCCACAGCGGTCTTGGAGAAGCCAAAGTCATTCGCATGGCTGAAGAACTGCTCGGCGCCATCGATGTGCCGGGCGGCCAACAACTCTTCGGTGCGCATGAGACCGAGATAAGCCCCCTGTTCATCCCCCACCAGGTTCTGGCCACCGTCGCCACGCGTCAGGGACAAATAGCCGGTGCGGTATTTCTTCCCATTGGATAAATATGCCAGGAGTCGGGTGTTTTCATCATCGGGATGCGCCGCGACGTATAAGACACTGCCCAGGGTTCCCAACTTCTCCAGTTGCAGTTTGATCTTGGCCGCGTTCCATTCGGGGACCTCCTGTGCCTCCTGTGCCCTGAGGGAGGATTGTAAAAAAAGGCAAGCAAAAACAAGTAAGGCAAACTTTCCCATGGTATAAAACATTGTATGGATCAAAAATACATTTTCTTCCGTTGCATTGCGGACCGCCCGTCATATTTACCTTAATGCAATACCAGAAAGGTAACAACGTCCCCATACGCTGTGAGCAACACGCCTCTGATAATGACTCCGGTTACTTGTTTACCACAAGAGGATCCCGTGTGAAGGCCCTGATCAGCGCGAACCCCGCTTTGTCTGTTGAGACCGTTGAATTGGCAAGTACTACGACGGCTACACGTTGGTCAGGGTTATAGGCGCAAAAAGTGCGGAAACCTCCGGTTCCGCCGTTGTGCCAGTAAATATGTGGCAAACCGCCCGGGTTCATCCAGGCAAGGCCTATTTTTCTGCCCGGAAGGTTGAAAGTAGGTCGCTCGCACAATCTGAAGGCCCCGGTTAACAGAGTAGCATCCCCTGGCTTAAAATGTGCCTGCAGGTAGAGGAGCAGATCATGCACCGTGGAGCGAATCGCACCACAGCCCGCCAGGCTTTCAAAATGCCAGTGCCCCGTCTCCCCCAGCCCGTTATTGCCCTGAGCAAAACGCTTTTGCTGTTCGCTGTTCAAAACGGTCCTGGTATCGCCCATCTTCAGCTGATCACAGATCTGCTCTTGCAATAATTTTTGATACGGTAGCCCGCTTATTTTTTCCAGTACGGTACCCAGTAAGCCAAAACCGAGATTGGAATACTGCATCCGCAAGCCGGGAACGGACCGCAGCCGTACCGTATCCAGGTAACGGAAAAGGTCGTTATCGTCATAACGGGCATAGGGATCTGACGGGGAAGCGCCGGTGACCGCCTCCAGATCGGAAGGGACCCGCGGCAGTCCGGAAGTATGGTTGGCCAGCATTTTCAGGGTAACGGGAATGCTGCCGGTTTGAAGCGGGGGCAGACTGTCCGGCAGGTATTTGCTGACGGGATCGTTCAGCCGGCAACGCTTTTCCAGTACCAGCGCTGCCAGCAGCGAGGCGGTGAAGGTCTTTGTAATAGAGCCGATCTCAAAAATGGTGCGGTCATCCGGCAGTTGTCCGTTGTCTTTTTTGGTTTCCCCGTATCCGTAAGTATAAGTTTTACCCCCACAGATGATGCCTATGCTGACACCAACGGTACCTGCCTGTTGGATGTAGGGACGGATGTTTTTTTCCACCAGGGAGTCGATGGAATTTTTAAGCGGGTTATTGTCTCTGACCGGCTGTTCCCTGGGACCAAAAGAATTGAGCGGCCGGATGGCCAACCCCGAGATCTTGTTCCCCTGAACGGCCAATAAAAGGCTCATCGTATCCGCCGGATCCTTTTGAAAATCCAACTGATAAACTGACCATCCCTCCAACTGACCCGACCACTTTGTCCCGGCGATCTTTCCCCGGGACTGCTTTTCGCGGTTTAACCAGTTTACAAATCCTTCCCGGGGATAATGGCTTTGAAAAGAACGGTCCAGCATCTGGTAAATGGCACCTGCCTTCTCCTGGTTAAATAACCTTACCACCACGTTCTCCATGCTGTCCGCAGGGGTATTGCGGCGCTGTGCGAAGACCAGGGAAGGTACAAGAAGCAAAAGTCCCCATCCACGACGGGGTCTCCCGGACAGCAAACGACTAAGGGGTGTCATCAAAATATTTTTCACCAAAGATAACACGATCGGCCTAAAGTGATTAACGATTGAAAATACCGGCATTTGCCTATCTTAGCATTTGATTCCGGCACGGCGCGCGCTCCACCGGCAACCCTCCAAGCAAGACCCATGAAAACAATTTCCATCTGCCTGTTACTGCTGACCACGGCTTTATCGTGCAGACATTCCACAGGGGCCAGGCAGATCAACCCCTATGACTATCAGTCCGTCAAGCGCGTCATCGTCAGGCACGGCGCCATCGCCACCGCCCATCCGCTGGCAAGTGAGATCGGCGCCATGATCCTCCGTAAGGGGGGCAACGCCGTGGACGCCGTCATCGCCGCTCAGTTAGCCCTGGCGGTGGTGTACCCCGTCGCCGGCAACATTGGTGGCGGCGGTTTCATGATCATT
>DASULB010000528.1:0-6498 GCA_036278455.1 Chitinophagaceae bacterium
CAACGGTCCGCCAGCTGGAAGACCTTGTTGCCACTGACCCCCCTGTTATATATTTTTAATTGCTGTTCAGGGTATTGAAAAAGCATGTCGGTGGCCGCATGGGTGGCGTAACCGATTCCCATCGCCTCGGGTGAGTTGGCACTGTTATCGCTTCTCTTGCGATGGAAGTCCGTAATGGAATCTCCCTGGAACAATACAACATCATTTTTCCCCAAGGAAACCTTTTTCATTTTTTCCGCCGCGAGTGCGGCAGAGACAATACCGGGGATGCAAACCGCAAGGGCACTTCCCAGAGCAGCTTTTTTGATAAACGCTCTTCGACCCTTATGATTATTCATGATATTACTTCCTGGTTTCATTGTTTTTTTAATTTCTTTCTTCCTTTCAAAATTTCTCATTCAAAATTATATGTTCCAGGCTCCGTTGCCGTGCCCAGGCCTGCCTCCTCTTGCATGGTGAAATGGGACGGCCGTCATCCGCAGAAGTAGATACGACCGCCTGTCTTTCACCATATAGGGCCTATCTAACTAGACATGGCTGACCCATAATATAACCGCCCCCTGCATTTTTTTGGGGATGGTGATCATTTTCCCGCCCCGTATCCTTTCTGTTCCATCCAGCAAATGACCATCCCTGGGATCAAGGCGACGGAGGATAAATTTACCGGAGGCTTTTTGAAGATCAAGTTTCACCGCTGCCTTTGAACCATTATAGATGATGTATCCTTTGCCGGGTTGCGCGAGCATCCATTGATCTTCCGGATGACCGGGCATGTCTACTGGTTTCATGGAAATGGCATCGCTAAGAAAGCAATGATCGGAGATCACCGGTATGGTGGCAAGCGATCCGCCCGCCATGAATACCGCCCATCCAAAATGGTCGTAGTCGCCCGCGGAATAAAGGATCGCCTTGCCCGGATACTTGTCACGGTACTGCCTGACCGCCCGGTAAACCTGTTGAAAGGAGCTTTCCCTGGGATGGTATAAACGCGCCAGTTGGCGGGGCGCCAGGTTCAGCCCTCCGCCGGGGGCATACAGAACACCGCTCTTCTGATAGTGCCAGTGACGAATATCGATCACATTGACAGTGGAAGACCTGGCGGGATCAGCAAGGATCGCATCCTGCACATCTTTGGTCGCACTCAGCCCGATAAACTCCTTTCTGCCTGTCTGTTTTTCCCATCTGCCGATCACATCCAGCCAAAACTGCATAAAATGAAGTGGGCCGGTAAACTCCGCAGCCGTGAGTTGTATAACACCCGTGTTATCTTTAAAATTCTCCAGGCATTTGCGGATGTAAGCGATGTGCAGCTTGCGGCGGATTGCATCAGAAGTATCATAAAATTGTTTCGCCATGAAGATCCGCTTGTCGCCCGCGAAAGGGGGCGGTTCGGGGAACCCCGTATGGTTGATATTGTTCGCACTGCGCCAGGGAAAGTCGACCCAGTGCGCCCCCGCTTCTATGATGTTATGCTGAAAATAATCTTTATGGATCAATACCAGTCCTTTCCGGTCGGCCAGATCGGCAAACCGTTTGAGCCGGTTCCAATACCAGGGATTGTATTTTGTCAGGTCATACTTGCTCAGCCCGTCCCATGCAAGTCCTTTTCCTGTTCGTGCAAAAGGGAGTTCATAAAACGGTGGCCATACCTCGCCGTTCATCCTGCGGACCCGCTCATGATCATCCCTCCGACGGTCATACCACAACCCGTAATTCTGCTCAAAGGCAATGACGTGGGACTTTTGCATGAGGCTGGTCATCCGGTTCAGGTTATCGGTTACACCCTGGCCCATCCTGCCGGGAACATAGCGGGTAATAGCGGGAACGGCCTTTGCAATATCGGGTGGTTGCACGTCTCCGCGCCACCAGGGCGCTTCAAAACGATTGCCCGTTAAGATCCTGTCCCCCCGTACCAGCCAGCCGTTTCGGATCTCCATCGGCGGAGCCCTTTTCACGGCAGCTGCTTTCTTTTTATAACCGGTCTCACCGATCGTTTTCACGCCCTTGGTGACGACCGGTATCGGGTCTCTTTGCGCGGCACTGTCGATCCAGTCAGCGAGCAATAGTCCCGGATGCACCGAAGCGGCGATCAGGGCTGCTGCCTGCGCCACGGTCGGGCTGCTGGTAGGATCACTTCCCACCTCCATAAGCTGGCTCCGGCCAGTGACATCACGGTACAGCCTGTCGCCTAGCTGAGCATAGTACAGGCTAAAAGGGGTGACGTGTTCATTGGGCTGTCCCCAATAGCCATGACCACCCGGTTCTGACCAACAACCAATGGCCCAATTCTCGGCTGTGGGGGGTTTATCACACAGGATCAGCGCCGCATCACATTGCCAGAAAACACTGTTGGCCGCATTCCATCCGGCACCATGGTTATCCTGGCCCATGTTCTTAAAACAAAGCGCTCCTCCATCACTCCTGACACAGTCGAAAAGCAACCCCGACGCCCAGCTGTTGACGGAACCACTAAAGCTATAAGGCAGATGTGCCTTGCACTGCACAAAGGCATTGGGGCCTGCCGCACAGAACCCCGCCGTAAAATCATGGTAGCCATACTCGGAATACAGCCGCTGGAAAAGAGTCTGCTGGCCGTCCGTCTTGAAAGTAGACCGGCGCTGACCACCGATCTCCGAAACAGGTGCCAGTGATTTGCAATCCTGCACCGTAATGCACCTGGAGGTCCTCAGCGCATAGACGGCGGACCCGGCAAAGTGTTCAAAGATCACCTGCCTTACCCAGGCATTCTCAACATTCTCCAGGGTGATGGCCATCCAGCAATGATTTTCATCCTTGGAATTGGAACTGTCATAAGCCGATACCAGCCGGAGGTTCTCAATACCCACTTTTGATATCCTGCCGGGCCAATTATAGCTCGCAACGGTTCCTCCGCCAAAAGCGCTGTCGAGGGCGGTGGTGATGGGAACATCAAGGGTGAGTTCATTTCCATGGACGGCTTTGATGCGCCTGTCCCAGTGGATGTCTTCATCACCCGGCTTCCAGCCGATCCAGCCGGACTGACCCCCAAAATCCACCATCCTCAAACTGTCTATCCACTGCTGGGTGCAGGGCCGGGTCACGATGACCGCATCGCCCGGATGAAAAGCGGTTCCGTCAGCCACCTGTAACTTATCGGTCCCTGACGGAACATAAGCGGCGGTCACCCGAATGGCCTTCCCTAGGTCGATATCGTGGGTTCCTTGGACGCGGATAAAGGTGGCCCGGCGATCCCCTTCTGCCACCAGTACCGTCCCGTTCCGGCCCATCCCGCTTCCCCGGAGTATCACCCCGGAGGAATCTATCTGCAACCTCCGTGTAACATGAAAGACGCCGCTTCCGAGCAGAACGGCACCGCGAAAGCCCCGTGTATCTTTGGGGAGAGCGGAGACGTAATCCAGCGCCGCCTGTATGCGCGCGGTAGCATCCCCTTCTCCGTTTTGAAATGGCACACTCACCCTGACCGTTACATCAGGAATATCCGTATCTCCCGCCATATATCCGCAATAGGAAAAGTCCGGGATCCGGTCCCCTCTTTTGTCAGGATGATACACCAGGCGCCCGTCATGGTTCTCCTGCACAGGAGAAACAGGTGTTTCGGGCGTTTGTGCGTTCACATATCCTGCCGCCAGAAGGATGACGAGCAGGCAGGCGATGCAATTTACCGGTGATAAAAATCGGAGGTGCCTTTTCGGCTTAATGATTGAACCAGCCATCATTGCCTGTAAGGGTATCATAGTTATTGGCAGGATTTGTATAATCAATGTACTGGTGCGGGTCGGTTCCGTTCAGGTATTCCTCTACGTTCGTGTAACCGTCTCCATCCGGATCCTTGAGAGCATCGGCAGCGTCATGAGGATTGAGTCCATAGCTGGTCTCCCAGGCATCCGGCATACCGTCTTTGTCGCTGTCTTTATAAGGTGTTCCTTTATAGGCCGGATAACCACCTACCTCGGCCACCGTAGTAATAATACCTTTTTTATAGGAATCCCTTCCCATACGGCGGTACTTGAACTGATAGACCGTATCTGCGTCAAAATTCTTTAAATAATCGATCTTCCCTGTCCTTACCTGTTCGATGACACGTTTATCCACTGCATCGCGGTGCGGGAGCGTGGCACCTACATTTGCTAAGACATACGCGTAAGCCTGCTGTGCGGACATGACCTGTACGGGCGCCATGGGGAAGGGTCTTTCCACCTTCATATAGGGGAAATATTTCCTGGCCGAATCATATGGCAGCAAATCACCCTTTACCCCTTCCATCTGCACACCACCATCCCAGTTATCTTTGGTAACTTTGGGATAGCCGTCAACGATATTACCATGCACATAAGCCCGGCCAAAGACTTTGTAGGGCAGCTTGCTGCGTCCCGATTCAGGTTTCAGTATCCGGTATTGGATCTGCCCGGGGTCCGTGGCAGGCCCCGGCTTATAATAGTTGTTGATGATGTTATAAAGGGCCGTATAGTCTCCCCCGTCCAGGGAACGGTGCTGCCAGTTGAAAATCACGTTATTGACAAAATTGAAAATTCCGTTCCAGCCGATGGAAGGGTTGCGACCTGTATTGTCTGCCCAAAGATTGCGTACCAAAGTACAGTTTTCGCCACCCATCGTACTGCCAAAGGCATGGTTATAGGTATCCAGTCCCTCCGCGGAAATAGAGTTCTGTATGGTGATGTTCACGGTGCCATCCTTTTTAGGGGTTGAGCCGTCTCCCGGGTCATACATATGGCGGTACATGGACATGTTCTCATCCAGCCCCCAGCTGGTCGAAGTATGGTCCACCATGATATTGCCCACGGGGTTTCCACCCAGGGCATCATCCCTGCGCCCCACATCGGTAGCCCCCCTTCGGAAACGCATGTAGCGGATGACCACATCATGGGTGTTAACCCAAAAAGATTCACCCGCCACACAGATACCATCTCCCGGCGCCGACTGTCCTTCAATAGAGATATAAGGTGCTTTTACGATGATCGGAGATTTCAGGTGAATGATCCCTGCCACATTGAATACAATGATGCGGGGACCAGCCTGTTCACAGGCCCACCTGAGGGTACCCGGTCCGCCGTCCGCCAGGCTGGTCACTTCATATACTTTGCCACCACGGCCACCAAAGGTGAACCTGCCGCCGCCCTGCGCACCGGGGAATGCCGGGATCTTAGCCTGTGGCAGGTCCGTAGGTCTGGAAGCCCAGGGAACGTAAGGTTTTCCTTCCCGTTGGTCTGTTTTGATCACGGATAGCTCCTTGTGCCAGATGCTGTTCACATGCGCTTCATCGGCCTTCAGCATGGAATCGGCACGGTGGGACGCAGCCTTGGGAACCTCCGGATATTGCGCAAAAGCTTGTTTTTCTAAACAAATCACTCCTAGGAGCACACACATAAACACTGCAAATTTTTTCATCATTGAACTTGTTTTTTTTGATTGATTTTTTAATTAAAAACTTTTGTCTGATGCTTTTTTCCAAAGGGTGATCGCGTGTATCAGCAATTTCGCAGCGGTGGATGTAGGGCGTATGGGCCCGGGAAACAAAGGACCGTCAACGCTTATGACGGCCCCGGCGCTTTTCTGAAAACATCTTCCGGTCAGGTAATATTCCGGTATCCGTAAAACAGCTGTTGTTAATATCATGATTGATTTCATTTTAAAACATCCAATCCTTCCGGACCGGCCTGAGGCCACCCGGGCCGGATGCCGTTAATCCTACTGCAGGGGGTCAAAAGTGCCTCCAGGCCATCCTTTGGTTTGCAAAAGCTTGGTATTATTATCAATGGACTGTTGCGGGATGGCAAAGAAGTAATAATTGGGTTGCCAGTCGATCTTGTATTTTGTGTCCAGTACCTTGGACTGGATAGTGAAATATTTACTGTAGGCTTCATCCAGGTTCATCGTATCTCTTGCCGCGGCAAAATCACTCGCGGAAATAGCAGCCGTATCCAAGTCGATCGTAATGCCCGTCCTCACCGAATCATTGAGCGTGCCCTCAAAGAGTTTCCAGCGGCGCATATCCCAGTACCGCTTTCCTTCAAAGGCAAATTCAATTCGTCTTTCATAAAGGATCGCCTTAAACATTTCGCTCCGGCTCATACCTGCCTGCAGCCCGTAGAGCCCGTCGGCACCCGCCGGTATGCCGGCCCGCTTGCGGATGGCCTCCAGGCCCTGGTAGGCTTCCCCCAGTTTATTGATTCCGCAGGCACTTTCCGCGAGGTTCAGTACCACTTCGGCAAAGCGAATCTCCATCCAGTCCGTACCGGCATACTGCACATCGCCTACCGCGAGGTTCGGATCAATGGCTTTCCTGCAATAAAACCCCGTGCTGGTCGCCTTGGTTTCCACCGGGGTATTACCCACGTAATAGGTCCACAGCCTGTAGTTTTTATTTCCATTGATCGGCCAGGTACAACCATTATAGGCGATGGTCTCATAGAAACGGGGACCCCTGTTCTTATAAAACAACTGGGGATTATAGGCATAAGCCGAAGTGGGGTCACCCGG
>DASULB010000529.1:0-2225 GCA_036278455.1 Chitinophagaceae bacterium
GTATTTATCATCCCGAACATATGGGCCTTGAAGACTTCCTGAATTTGGAAAACGTCGCAGCCGTCAATGTTGGCAAACCTCCGAAGCATTCGGAAGAGGAGATACAAAAATGGGTGAATGCTACAGACCGTTATAAGTATCCTTTACCGAATGTTTGGTTCGATTACTACCTCAATCCGGCACCCCAGCAAAACCATACGCTGTCAGTAGGGGGAGGTTCCGATCGATTAAAAACGCTGCTTACCTTAAATTATTTCCATCAAAAAGGCATTATTCCCAATTCATACGGAAACAAAAAGGACATCCGGCTCAATACAGATTTTAAAGTTTCAAAACGGATCACCTTATCCGGTGATTTCAATTACCGGTTAAAAGAATATACCAGGCCATTACATGAAGAGAATTCGTTCAGGTACATGTTGAGCGGTTCCAATTTTGCTGTCCCGCGATATCCTGATGGCACCTATGGCCTGGGATCGGAAAATTATAGCCCGCTGGTCACCAACGAATTAGATGGAATATCACATTACAGAAATAATTACGGAGTGATCAATTTAAAAGCAAAAATCAATCTGTTGAAAGGATTAAACTTTCAAACGCAATACGGGGCAAAACTCATTGAATATTATGAGAAAGACTTTGCCAATGCCTACGAGATACACGACTATTATAATCCAGCCAACATTCTAAAATCTGTCGGCCCCAATTCCCTTACAGAGAAACGAAACGACAGTAAAGAATATACACTGAATAATTTGCTGACCTACGATGCCCATTGGGATAAACATACCCTGAATGCGCTGGCAGGTTATTCCCAGATCTCTTATGTGGAGGAAGACTTATCTGCGTCGAGAACAAATTTTTACAACAATGATGTCAGATCCATTTCTCAGGGCTCTGCTGATTCAAGGGATAATGGTGGCGGAGACCTGGCATGGGGGCTTCGCTCCTATTTTGGCAGGTTAACCTACAACTTTAATGAAAAGTATTATTTCGAGGCCAATGCCCGGTACGACGGCTCATCCAGATTTACAGGCGATAAAAAATACAGCTTTTTCCCCTCATTCTCCGGTGCCTGGCGAATATCCCAGGAGGCCTTCTGGTCATCCCTTAGTAATGTGGTCAATGAATTCAAGCTTAGGGGATCATGGGGGAAGTCAGGTAACCAGGCAGTGGATTTATATTCCTACTTTCAGACCCTTGCGGCCTCGAACTATAATTTTGGAGGTGCCGGTGTGCAGGGGATCATCCAATCAACGCTTGCCAATGAAGCACTGACATGGGAGACAACAGCGCAGAGTGATATTGGTGTGGATGCCCAGTTATTTAAAGGAAAGTTAGGATTCACTTTTGATTATTATATAAAGAAGACGGATGGGATACTGTTAAACTTACCTATTCCTGCGACAGTTGGCCTGAATGCTCCTCCGCAAAACGCTGGAGTTGTTCAGAATAAAGGGTGGGAACTCTCCGTTAACTACAAAAGCAATATCAATGATTTTCATTACAGCATTGCGGCAAACCTGTCTAATGTAAATAATAAGATCCTCAGCCTGGCCAATACCGGGCCGTATATCGGTGGAAATCCCAATGAGGTCCTGACCATCAGAAAAGAAGGGCTGCCGATTGATGCCTATATCGGTTATAAAACACTGGGTTTTTTTAAGACCGCAGACGACGTCAAAAATTATCCCGTTTTTGATCCCGCCACCCAGGTGGGAGACGTCAAATACGCAGACGTGAATGGAGACGGGGCCATCAATTCAGAAGACTATATCGTTATAGGCTCCAGCATACCACGATATACCTTTGGTGTGACCCTGAACCTTGAATTTAAAAACTTCGATCTGAACCTGTTTCTTCAGGGCGTTGGCAAAGCCAATGGTATCCCTTCGGGAGCATTTCGGGAACAGGGTAATTGGGGTGGCTTTACGTTAGCACTAGAGAAAGACTACTGGACCCCCGATCATACAGACGCGAAATTCCCCCGCCCTGAAAGTGAAACCATCCGTAACTCGCAAATGTCTGACTTCTGGATGATCAATACTGCTTATCTGAAATTAAAGAACCTCCAGATAGGTTATACCCTACCGACAGGCATTACAAAGCGATTCGACATCAATACACTCAGGGTATATGTTAGCGGATCCAATCTTTTAACCTTCTCCCAGGCCACCAAATGGGGCCTTGACCCTGAATTCCCTTCAGGCAGGTTAAATTATTAT
>DASULB010000530.1:0-17445 GCA_036278455.1 Chitinophagaceae bacterium
GCCACTACAGAAAGATAAAAAAGGAAACGGGATGTAGAAACCCAGTCGGTCTTCACATCCTTTAGTTCATGTTTATGATTAGCTTGCTCGTCCATAGTATTAATTTGCGCCACAAATTTAGAACAATGCATCCAAAAATCCCAATTATTTATCCATAATCTCCAGCGAGGAAAACGTTTTTCTTCTGCGAATAAAATATTGCCAAACCACACTCCGCGGGTAAACGCCCCGCAGAACACGGAAACGGACCCGGGGTATTTTCCCGTGACCGGCGACGCCATCGGGCCGCCCTTTTAACCAACTGTAATAGGCCCAGTGCGCTTTCAGAATAATGAATATCTCAGCGGTATTGCCCTGAAAAAGGCTTTTGGCCCCCGCGATCCCATCGAGCATCAGACGGATAAGCAGCGTGGAATACCGTTCTAATCCATGCAGGTTCTTATGCAACATGATCAGGTTGTTCCTGAAATTCAGGAATGTTTTGCGGGGATTGCCCTGTGGCAGACTGCCTCCACCCACGTGGTGCACCACCGACTCGGGACAACACCAGATCTGATAGCCCAGACGCTGGAGCCGCCAGCAGAGATCTATCTCTTCCATGTGGGCAAAGAAATAGGGATCCAGGCCCCCTGCCTCGTGGTATAATTCGGCACGAATGAACAAAGCGGCACCACTGGCCCAGAAAACCCTCTCGGGGGCATCATATTGCCCGTTGTCCTGCTCCACGGTCCCAAATATCCTACCCCGGCAAAACGGATAGCCCCAGCGGTCCAGCCATCCACCCGCCGCCCCCGCATATTCAAAATGATCCTCCTGTTTCCATGAAAGCATTTTAGGCTGGCAGGCACCGATCATCCTGTCGGACTCCATGAGCCGGACGATGGGCCTTAACCAGTTTTCTTCCACCGCCACATCCTGGTTCAGCAACACATAATAATCAGCACGGATACCGGCAAGCGCCTGGTTGTATCCTTCAGCAAAACCCACATTCCCGGAATTCTGAACGATCTCCAGCCTGGGAAAATTTTCACGGACAAATGCAATGCTGTTATCCGTTGAAGCGTTATCAGCAACGTAAATCCTCAGGTTGGGGTAATCCGAGGCGGATACCGAAGGGAGGAATTGTTCCAGAAAGTTTTTACCATTCCAATTAAGAATCACGACGGCCACCGAGGGATAATCGTTCATGTGTCAGCTGCTAATTTCATCAAAAATAGGGTTTCCGTTAGTTTTGAAACTGATTTCAACTTATTTTCTTGACAATTCTTTACTTTTATTGCCCATTGGGAGCTTATGATCAAACAATTCACAGGCTGGAAAGGTGTACTGGCGATATTGGCCATCCTCATCATAGCCGCCACCTTGCTGTATGTGAGTGACCTTTCTCATAAAATGCAGCATGAGGAAAGGATGAAAATGCAAACCTGGGTGGAAGCGGGCAGGGAAATCCTGACCGCCCCGCAGGATGCCAACCTTAATTTAGCCACCGAAATCATCGCCAATAATACCACCATCCCGATCATCCAGGTGGATAAGGACGGGCATATTATCAGCACCAACAACCTGGATTCCGAAAAAGTCGCCCACAACCCGGGGTATCCTGAAAAGATGCTGAACCTCTTCAAGACCCAACATCCGCCCATCACCCAACAGTATAATCCCAAAGATTCCACCGACCGCAACTTCATTTATTACGGGGACTCCAAGATATTGCAGCAGATCCGCTACTATCCCTATATCCAGTTGGGCGTCGTGGCCCTGTTCATCATTGTGACGCTCATCGCCCTGGGAACCACAAACCGGTCCACGCAAAACCAGCTTTGGGTAGGCCTTGCCAAAGAGACGGCCCACCAGCTGGGGACCCCCCTGTCTTCCATGGAGGCGTGGCTGGAATTGTTAAAGGAAAGAAAGGAAAATGAAGCGATCGTGGGGGAAATGGGCCGGGACCTGGACCGGTTAAAACTGATTTCCGAGCGGTTCTCCAAGATCGGAAGCACACCCGAACTGGAAGAGCATGAATTAATCTCCCAGATCCATAATGTGGTGGCATACATGAAACGCAGGGCGCCGCAAAAGATACGGTTTATCGTTAAAACACACGGCGAGGAAGACATTCCTGCCATGATCTCGCCGTTGCTTTTCGACTGGGTGATCGAAAACCTGCTGAAAAACGCCCTCGATGCCATGGGGGGGAAAGGCTCCATCTCCATTGATATCGTCACCCATACAACCCATACCTGGATCGACATCACCGATACCGGCAAGGGGATCACCAACCTCAATATGGACAAAGTCTTCAAACCCGGTTTCAGCACCAAAAAACGCGGTTGGGGCCTTGGTCTGTCGCTGAGCAAGCGCATCATTGAAGGCTACCACAAAGGCAGAATATTTGTCAAGTCCTCCGAGGTGAACAAAGGAACCACCTTTAGGATCATGCTGCGAAAGTAGCAGTGGGGACCAGCTGCCGGGACATGTGGGTTCAATTCACCCTGAAATTGCATTAAACATTCACGCGGTCCGTGTGTTGAATGAGGTGCTGACCGGTACACGCCTCTGCGGTGGCCGGTAAAATGTTTTTCACGTACTTTTGTCAGCCATGTCATCAGATAAAACCGTATTTTTCAGGGACCTGGGTCCCATGGGCTACCAGGAGGCCTGGGATTACCAGGAAAGCCTGCTTAGGAAAAATGTAAAGGCCAAGGCCGAAAACAATCCCCAAAAAACCGTCCACCACCTGTTATTCTGCGAACACCCTCCTGTATTTACACTCGGTAAAAGCGGCCACCCGGAAAACCTGCTGATCGATGAGAAAGTGCTCCGGGAAAAGGGCATCGCTTTTTTCAATACCAACCGCGGCGGCGACATCACCTATCACGGGCCGGGGCAGATCGTCGGCTATCCGATCCTTGACCTGGAGAAATTCTTTACCGATATCGGCCGTTACCTGCGCAGCCTGGAAGAGATCATCATCTTGACGCTGGACGATTATGGCATCCGGGCGGGGCGCTCACCCGGGGAGACAGGGGTCTGGATCGACCCGGAGATCAAACCGAGGGCCAGAAAGATCTGCGCCATGGGGGTACGCTGCAGCCGCTGGATTACCATGCACGGCTTCGCACTGAATGTGACCACTGACCTGAATTATTTTAATTACATCATTCCCTGTGGCATCACTGACAAGCAGGTCACTTCCATTGAAAAAGAACTGGGCCGGGAGGTGCCTATGGAAGAAGTGAAAGAGAAACTAAAAAAGTATTTTCAACAGGTATTTTCCGCCCAACTGTTGCCCGCCACTCACTTATCCACCGAATCGGCGATGTAGAATTTCCATTTCTCCTTGATCTTTCCATCCTCATACAGTTCATAATGATACCATCCCGCCCGCATGAAATTAGACTTGTCAAGGATCAGAAAAGGTTTGTGGATGTCTTTGATGGCAAACAGGAAATGATCCTCTTCATCGAAAAAACGGATGTCATAACGATGAATGGTCGCCTGGGCCAGGCTGATGTTCACATTGCCGTCTGGGTTGGTATAGACAAAAATGGATGGGGTAAACACCTGTGGCGTATTAACAGAAGGTCCTTTCAGGGTGGCAGGCTGAAGGGACAGGCTGGCGGCATCCGTGAAGAAGTAGGAATTATTCGTAAATAAAACAAAAAGCCTGTAAAAGTTTTTACCTGGCTGGGGATGTGAATCAATGAATTGATTGACCTTTTTATCGGGATCTGCGGCATGCCCGATGGTGGAGTAATTCACAAGGCTGTCCTGAGAGCGCTGTACGCCGATCTGTTTGATCCCCTTATAACCGGATGTCCAACTGACGACGTTTTTCCCGTTCTGATAATATACGGATATATGGGGAAGCAATGCCTGGGAATATGCCGGAATACCAAACACGGTAAGGGAAAAAAATATCAAAAGCTTAATGATCCAAAGATTGCCTGTTCGCATGACTGCCTGCCTTTTTTTGCAAAATGCAAACATAGGCTAAAGCCTCTAATGTGCAAAATGCTTTCACCTGAAAGCAGCCATGACAGTGCCCTCCGGTGACCTGCCACGCGCACTACTGTAAAACAAAGTGGATGGGCAGCGTATACAACACATCCACTGCCTCTCCATTTTGTCTTCCGGGGATCCATTCAGGCATCGAACCAACCACACGCATCGCTTCGGTTTCCAGGCCCCCGCCTACCTTGTCATTGAGAGTCTGTACCTGGCTGATGCGTCCCTGTTTTCCCACCAGAAAGCTTACCACCACATTTCCCTGAAGATGATCTGCACGCGCGGTTTGCGGGTACCGGATGTTGTCATGAAGGTATTTCATCAGGGCCGCCTTTCCACCGGGGAAATGCGGCATTTGCTCTACGAATGTAAAGACCTTCCCGGAGGATGCCGGGCGGACGGATGCCGCTGGCGGCACATCCTTTGCATAACCAACCACTACGACTCCCTTCATGCGGTTTGGCGCTCTGTACAGCATCACATGAAGCGGCTTGTTTCCGGGTATTGAAACGGTAACGGAAGTATAACCGATCATGCTGATCCGCAATAACCCATTTGCCGGAAACTGATCCAACGTAAAGTGGCCTTTTTCATCTGTAATGGTTCCCCTGGTGGTGCCTACCTGCATCACACTGACTCTCGCCAGCGGATTACCGGACTGGTTGGTTACCACACCCTGAATGGTTGAAGGCTGTTCCCCGGCCGGTATCTCCAACCGGTTTACGGCACGCGCCACGGTGTCCCGCAGGGTGAAGGACGTGGTTGAAACAAGGGCAAGGGCCATCATCAGTGGAACGGCAAGGAAGTACTTCCACCTCCCGCGACGGGAAGAAACGTTTCTTTGTAACATGATCAATCGTTTTTGAATGAGTGAACGGTTAAAAAAATGATGCGCCAGGGTGCTTTCAGGAACCTGGAACAAATGGCTGACCAACAAAAAGGCGTAGGCCTCCTTGTCGACGGTGCGCGTCGAGATGGCATCGGCCATATATTCGTGTACCGTTCTTAGGGTGCGTTGATATAAGTATACAAAGGGATTAAACCAGCAAAATATTTTGACGGCTTCCAATAACATGTTGTCCGCCGTATGCTTCAGACCAATGTGGATCATCTCATGGCCATAGATGGTTTTTGGCAGGTCCCCGGGTCCAAAAAGGTAGCGGCCAAACGAATATACCGGCTCTCCCTCCCCCGTGACAACGTGTACATGATCGGGATACACAAGGTGTGAATGTCTTCTGAAAACAAGGTACAACCGGAGCAGTTTCCAGGCCAACAGCAGGGACATCACCACTACGCCGGACCAGTATAACAGCAGGATCAGTTCACGGTAGGGAAAGGCGGTGGCTGTACCAAAAGGGGCGGTGATGGTAACTCCGCTGATGGTAATCCCGCCGCCGGAGATCAGCGCAGGAGCGGCCGCGCCGGATACACCGGCGGCCGGCGCCAGGACGCTGCTCCACCCCGGCGGAACGGCCGCGGCCACCGCTGCGATCAGGACGCCGCCCAGCAAAACAAACCGGTTCATTTTAAAAAAGGTGCTGCGGCCAAATGCAAGCTTATATAAGCCCAGCCATAAAGCCAGGCACAGGTTGAACAAGATCAGGTAGGTGGCGTTCATTTTTGGTTCTTTTTAAATTTCTGAAGTAAACGGATGATTTCATCGGCCTCCTCAATGTCGATATCTTTTTTCCTGACAAAAGCCGAAACAAGGCTCTGCAGCGAATCGTCATAATAATCACTCATGAGTTTGGCCGAAACAAAGCCCCTGTATTTTTCCCTGGAGATCACCGGATAATATTGATGTGTCTTGCCATAGGCGTTGTATCCGACAAAGCCTTTCTCGACGAGTATTCTTACGATGGTGGAAACTGTGCTGTAAGCCGGCTTCGGATCGGGGAAGCGTGCGACAATATCCTTTACAAAACCTTTGTTCATGTCCCACAACAACTGCATGATCTGTTCCTCGACGCGGGTAAGTTCCCTGATGTGCTTAGCCATTTGTGATGCTTTTAAAACAAATGTACAGCTAATTTTTTAATTATAAAACTAACTTTTTAAATTTATATTTAATTATTTAGCTGTAAAGGATGCACAAGTGATCTTACCCTGGGTGGGGCTGTCTATTGACGGTGTATCAGGACCAGGACCCGAGCACTGCTGGTCGCCGGTCAGCCGGGCGGATGACAGATCAGCGGAAAAGCCCTGGAAGGAAGCAAGCGTAAAAGAGGGGGACCGAAAAAATTGTCCCGGCAGGTGATATGCCTGTTCCGCCGGCAAAGCACCGCGCCGCGGGTTTTAACCGGAGGCCACCTTTGCCGCCTGTATTGATGAAAAAGCAGGTCAGGCGATCACTTCAATAACTTGTAATTCCGGTACTCTCCGAATCTGATCCCAAGAAAGTCCTCGATGGGCTGGATCAGTTTATCCTTCGTCTTCCACTTTGCCTGCCGGGGATCATAGTTAAACGGTTGGTCAAAGGCCTTTATCCGCTCGGCCATCACAGCGGGGTGCGTGCCCCTGAACGGGGCCAGCCGGTCGACGGCATTGTAATCGAAGGCCGTTACCCGCTCCGGAGCGAGCGGTATATCGGCATGATACATGGATTGAAAAGAATGATTCTTTTTGCTTTGCGTCTCCCGCTTTTTGACAAAACTGTAATGGTAAACGGGGGCATCCACCTTCACCACGGTGAGCTTCTCCCCTTTTTCCCCGGCCTCGTAAGCGGCACGGGAAGAATATTTTCTGAATCCCTGGGAATCCCTGTAGGACCTGATCAGCGGATTATTCCTGACGACACGGATCTCCTGTTTATGCGGCCGCCTGGAAGTCCTGATATAATCATAACTGCCCCAAAAATGCAAAAAAGGGAACAGCAATCCCTCCACACGGCTATCCCGGTCGTGGCTGACCATGGCCGCGGTAATCAGCGGGAGGTCCTTTTCACTCATGACCTCGTCGGCCTGGATATGGAAAGCCCAGTCACCCGTAAGATGGTCCAGCCCGATATTGGTCTGCTGTGCAAACACCTTTCCTCCTTTCCGCAGATTCATGTCCCATACCGTATCAATGATCGTTATTTTGTCGGAGCCAATCCCCTCTACCGCGGCTCTGGTCCCGTCGGTGGAATCACCCACCACCATGATGAATTCATCACATATGGGCAAAACCGACCGGATGGCTTCCACAAAGGGATAATCATAGGTCAGGCCGTTTCTCACATAGGAAAATCCTGAAACTTTCATGCGCTGTTTTTGTTAAAGTGACCCATCGCTTGGGTGGTATGGCAAGGCGCAACCGCTAAAAAAAATCCGTGGTCGTCCCTTTTACACCGATACGTTGAAATCCCGCAGCGCATCGTTCAGGCTGGTCTTCTGGTCGGTGGACGCCTTGCGCCTGCCAATGATCAACGCGCAGGGTACCTGGTAGGTGCCTGCGGGGAAATCCTTGGGATAGGTACCGGGGATCACGACGCTTCTTGCCGGCACGATCCCTCTGTATTCCACCGGCTCGGGGCCGCTCACATCAAAGACTTTCGTGGATTGGGTCAAAACGACATTGGCACCCAGCACCGCCTCTGTCTCCACCTTCACCCCTTCCACGACGATGCAACGGGAGCCGATGAAGCAGCCATCTTCAATGATCACCGGCGAAGCCTGCAAAGGCTCCAGCACGCCGCCGATGCCGACGCCGCCACTGAGATGCACCCCCTTGCCGATCTGGGCGCAGGACCCCACCGTGGCCCAGGTATCCACCATGGTGCCTTCATCCACATAAGCGCCGATATTGACATAGGAAGGCATCAGCACCACATTTTTCGCCAAAAAGGCGCCATAACGCGCCACCGCATGCGGCACCGCGCGAACGCCGAGTTCCTGATAGCCCCGTTTCAATTTCATTTTATCATAAAATTCAAAAGGCGGCAACTTATAGGTCTCCATCTTTTGCACACCAAAATAAAGCAAGATGGCCTGTTTGATCCATTCATTGACCTGCCAGCGGCCTGCTTCGCCCCCGCCAAGATGCTCCGGCGGCATGGCCACACGCAGCTTTCCCTTGTCCAGTTGTTCCATCACGGCGTGTACCGCGCCGGCATATTTCTCCTCCTGCAAAAGGGCGCGTTCATTCCAGGCTTGCCCTATCAGTGTCTGTAATTCCATCAGTCCGTTTTTTTTGCAAACATAGCACCTGTAAGGGAATATTTCTAATAAGAGCCGGGAGCAGCCGGCCATAAAACGGATCACAAAACGGATGAAACCCCGCTTTCCTGCCTAAGCATCCTGTCCGGCTGCAGCTTTTTCTTTGGCGATCCCGAAAGGTGTCCACTGGCTTTTGGTTTGCCGGGTGTTTTTGCGGATCGCTGCATTGGCCTCCAGGTCTTTGGTGTTGACATAGCCCCTTGTGTGGTCCAGATGAAGGCAAATGGCACTGTAACGGATCTGCATGCCGCGAATGCCGCTGTTGACCAGGCGTTCTCCCAGCTCCCTGTCCAGCGCACCGTAGCGCATCCGCTCATCAAAACCATTCACGCTGAGAAGGTCGGTTTTCCAGCCGGAGGAATTATGCCCGTTCCAGGAAGCGTTGGTGGGCGTCAGCCGGTTCAGCACACGGGCCATGTTTCCCGCGGTAAGTTTGCTGTTTTTAAACGACCCGGGCAGCCCTTTTTTCTTTAACCACCCGATATCAAAACAGTCCTGCGAAAGAATATTCTCCCGCGTAATCGCGCGGGACAGGTTCATGGGCAGTTTGAAATAACCCCCCGACAGAAAAGCGCCCTTTTTTCTTTTGCGTGCATGGACCTCCAGGAAATCGGCCCGGGGAATGCAATCGCCATCGGAGAAAACGAGATAGCCGGTATCCGAAACACCGATGGCCTTATTCAGGATCTCACATTTACGAAATCCCCTGTCCTCATGCCAGACGTGGCGGACCGGGAAACTGAGGTGCCTTTGCATCGTTGCAAGAAGGGTGGCTGTGTCTTCGGTGGAACCATCATCGGCGACGATCACCTCAAAATCTTTCAGGGATTGGCAATGATAGCCCCAAAGCACTTTTTCCAGCCACGCCGGCGAGTTATAGGTGGTGAGGATCACGGATAAAGTCATGAAAAAAATTTAGTTTTACACTTACAAAAATAGGCTTTATAGCGAAGACACATGCCGGAAATCCTTGTCATCATCGTCACTTATAACGGAGAAAAATGGATACGGCGCTGTCTGGATCATCTCGCGGGAAGCACGCAGCCGGTGAAGACGGTGGTGGTGGACAACGGTTCCACCGATCATACCAAACGGATCATCTCTGAAGGATTTCCGGACGTTATGCTGCTGGAAGAGGATCAAAACCATGGCTTTGGGCAGGCGAATAACATCGCCCTTGCCTATGCGCTGCAGCAACAGACCGACTATGTACTGTTATTAAACCAGGACGCCTATGTTTATCCGGGTACCATCGGCACGCTTTTGTCGGTTGCAGAGAAACATCCTGAATACGGGATCATCAGCCCGTTACAGCAAAACGGCTCCGGTGGCCAGCTGGACGTACAATTCAGGATCTTTATCGCTAACAATTATCCCGAAGCCTTCGTCAAAAAAGTGGAAGCCCGGGAAGGCGACCTTCCTGAGCTGTTTCCCGTACGTTTTGTCAATGCGGCGGCCTGGTTCATTCCCCGGTCCTGCCTGGAAAGGACGGGGCTGTTCCATCCGCTTTTCTACCACTATGGTGAAGACAACAATTACTGTTCCCGCGTGCAGTATCATGGATTTAAGACCGGCATCACGCCACTGGCGGCCATTCGCCATGACCGCACGCAAACCGGTGCGGACAAAAAACAGCTGGAGCGGCAGATCGCCATCGTGCCGCTTTATATCTTACTGGATTTGCGGAAAAAGATTGTGCTCGCCTACCTGCTGGTCTTTTGGAAACTCGTGGGTTATCTGTGGAAAGGCATCAAGCAAAAATCACCGGATATCTGCCGGCTGACCTTTTCTGAAATAAAATGGGTGGTAAAAAACACACGTCGCATCGCTGATGCGCGCCGGACCACAAAAGCGCCTTATGTAAACAAGGCGGCGGTGGTGCCAAAAACCGCCATTCAACAAACAAACCATTGACCTTTATTCCGTTATCTCATGGATCTATTGCATTATTCCGTCACCCAGGCCCTTCAGACCTTGCGGGAGGGTGGCCTCATCCTTTATCCCACCGATACCGTCTGGGGCATCGGTTGTGACGCGACAAGCGCAAAAGCCGTGGATCGCATTTATACACTCAAACAACGCGCGGACACCAAAAGCCTGATCATCCTGTTAGCAGATGAGCGGGCCTTAGTCGACTATGTCGCAGTACCACCTTCTGCCCTGCCTGCTTACCTGGGCGCCACAGACCGGCCCACCACCGTCATTTATGAAAATGCACGTGGTTTACCGGGGAACCTGGTGGCCGCCGACGGGACCATCGCCATCCGGATCACGAAAGACCCGTTCTGTAAAATGCTGATCGAACGCCTCGGCAGCCCCATCGTATCCACGTCGGCCAACATCAGCGGTGACGTCACTCCAAAAAAATTTTCTGAGATTACCGGTGCAGTGCGGGAAGGCGTGGATTATGTGGTGGATTACCGGCAGGACGATGAAACACCTGCGATGCCCTCCCGGATCGTTCGTGTCAGGCAGGATGGAGTGATCACGGTCATCCGGGACTAAGGGGCCAGGCCGGCAAAGCCGGATACAAGGCAAGTGTTTAGAAGGCTAGTGTTTAGAAGGCAAGTATTTAGACGGAAAATGTTTGGGCGCTTTTACAAGCGTTCGATGAAGCTCAAAGAAACCCCGTACTACTCCCAGATCTGGTTAAAATCCACCGTTACCGGGCAGGTGTCAAAGGTAAATTCATGACGAAAGGCATGCGCTTTTTGCCGCAGGACATAAGCGCCCCGCTCGATCTCATAAACCTCCACTTCCTCGGTATTCTGTGAAATGATCAGGTAATACCGGATCCCCTGGCCTTCATAGATGGAAAACTTTGTATGCCGGTCCTTGAGCGCGGTGCAGGGGGATAAGATCTCTACCACCAGAGCCGGTGGAAAATCAAGGTATTTCTTCTCAATCTCCCCGCAAACAATCAACACATCCGGCTGCAGGACCGTGTCATCCAATACACGGTAATCCAGTGGGGCATAGACTCTGCAGTTTTCATATTGCGTTAATTCATTGCCGAAGGAACGAATCAGATCAGCAACAATTCTTTGATGTTTGGGCACCGGCAGGGGGCTCATGGCATAAGGGATGCCGTCAATGAGTTCCCAGCGCCCTTCCCAGTGAAGATAATCCTCATAAGTATAGTATGGCAATATTTTGGCAGCAGTGGACATAATAACAGCGGTCTTTTGTTTCCCAAAGTTACGGAAAACAATAATAAACCCTTTATTTTTGCCCCCGCAATGCAGAACCAAACGATCACAGCAATGGATATTTCATACACAGACCAGGAGCTCCGGTTATTTCACCTCATCGGCGAGGCCGCCGATCAGCTGGGAATGCCCTGCTATGTGATCGGCGGTTTTGTCAGGGACAAGATCCTGGGGCGCCCTACCGGGGACGCGGACATCGTTTGCCTGGGCGATGGCATCGCGCTGGCAAACCGGGTGGCTGAGGATCTTCAGCCAAATGCCCGGGTAAACATCTTTAAAAACTTCGGCACCGCCCAGATCCATACCGATGGACTGGATATCGAATTCGTCGGTGCGCGCAAGGAAAGCTACCGTTCTGATTCCCGCAAGCCTGCCGTGCAATCCGGGACCCTTGAACAGGACAGGAACCGCCGCGATTTCACCATCAACGCCTTATCCATCCGCCTGAATAAAGAAGGCTTTGGTACCTTGCTGGATCCTTTTGACGGTCTGAAGGACCTGGAAGAAAAGATCATCCGCACTCCGCTGGATCCGGTAGCGACCTTCAGCGACGATCCGCTCAGGATGATGCGCGCCATCCGTTTTGCCGCGCAATTAAACTTCCGTATTGAGGAGCAGACTTTTACCGCCATCCGCCATGACGCAGAGCGTATACGCATCGTTTCGCAGGAACGCATCACCGAGGAGCTTAATAAGATACTCATGAGCCCCGTTCCGTCCGTGGGTTTTGAACGCTTATATACAACGGGCTTGCTGGAGATCATCTTCCCGCAAATGGTAGCGCTTGCGGGGGTGGAAACGGTCGATGGGAAGGGGCACAAGGATAACTTTTATCATACGCTCAAGGTAGTGGACAACGTATGTCTCGTCAGTGACGACCTGTGGCTGCGCTGGGCGGCGGTATTGCATGATATCGCCAAACCCGCCACCAAGCGCTTTGAAAAAGATCATGGCTGGACCTTCCACGGTCACGAAGTGGTGGGCGGGCGGATGGTGCCCCGGATTTTTGGCCAGCTGAAACTGCCGCAAAATGAAAAAATGCGTTTCGTCAGAAAAATGGTGGAGCTGCACCTGCGCCCCATCAGCCTGACCAGGGAAAACATCACCGATTCGGCCATCCGCCGCCTGCTGTTCGACGCGGGGGACGACATCGAATCCCTGATGATCTTATGCAACGCGGATATCACCTCCAAGAACAAGCAGAAGGTAAAACGGTTCCGGGAGAATTTCGAGCTGGTAAGCAAACGGTTGAAGGAAGTGGAGGAAAAGGACCGCGTTCGGAACTGGCAGCCACCCATCACGGGAGAGCTGATCATGCAGACCTTCGGCTTGCCACCCTCAAGGGCCATCGGCGATATCAAAAGCGCCATCCGTGAGGCCATCCTCGAAGGGGAGATCGGAAATACTTACGAGGAGGCGTTCGCGTACATGGTTGAAAAAGGCCGGTCCCTCGGGTTAACCCCCGTGAAATAATCGTAGCTTTGTACTGGACTATTAAATCAGAAAACTGCTTAGAAAACTGCTTTATGCCTGTATTAAGATTTAGGGTTTATTGGGAAGAAGAGGAAAGCATTTACCGGGATGTTGCCATCCTGTCAGGACAAACCTTTTTGCAATTGCACGAGGCTATCCTGCAGGCCTTCGGGTTTGATCAGAAACATGCCGGAACCTTCTTTAAAAGCAATGATCACTGGCAACGCGGCAGGGAAATCGTTTTGCAACCCGACAAGCAACCCCGGAAAGCGGCGCCACTGTTGATGAGTGAAACCCTCATGAGCGATGTGGTGCGCAACCCGAACGATAAATTCATTTACCTCTATGATTTTGTAAAGCACTGGACCTTTCTGGTAGAGCTGATCTCCGTTGCAAAGGAAAGGGACAAAAAACAGGATTATCCCGTATGCGTGCGCAAAGAAGGTACGCCGCCCAGCCAGTATGGGAATAAAAAACCCGTCAAGGATCAGATGATCGAAACCGAAGAGCAGTACGACCTGAACAATGAAGACGAGGCGGGTTATGGCGAAGAAGGCGAGGCCGGCACCGATGAGGGTGACAATACCGGGCTCGGCGGTACGGAAGATCTCTTTTGATCTTTCTTTCCCTGAACAAAAATAAATGCTGCGTGGCTGAGAAATCAAAGATCGTGATCGTGATCACCGGGCCGACGGCTTCAGGAAAGACCAGCCTGGCACTTCGCGTGGCCCGTCATTTTCAAACCGGCATCATCTCGGCTGATTCAAGGCAATGCTACCGCGAAATGAGCATCGGCACCGCCAAACCAACCGCTGAACAACTAAGAGAGGTAAAACATTACTTTGTCAATTCCCACAGCATCACCGCGGACCTAAACGCAGGTATGTTTGAAACGCTTGGCCTCGGGTATGCCCAAAGCATTTTTGCCAAAAAAAACATCGCTGTTTTGTGTGGCGGTACCGGCCTGTACATCAAAGCCTTTTGTGAAGGGCTGGATGAAATGCCCGCGGTACCTCAGGAGGTCCGCAAACGTGTCAGGGCCTTTTACGCCCGCCAGGGCATAGCAGGTTTGCAAAAGGCGCTCCGGTTAGAAGACCCGGTATTCTGCAGGTTGTGCTCCCAGGGGGCGGAATGGCAAAACCCGCACCGGCTGATGCGCGCACTGGAAGTATCGGAAGCCACGGGCAAAAGTATCCTTACATTCAGAAAAAATCAAAAATCGCCGCGTGATTTTGGTATCATCAAAATAGGATTGGAAATTCCCAGGGAGCGGCTCTGGCAAAACATTTTACAGCGGACCGATCAGATGATCACCCTTGGCCTGGAACACGAAGTGAAACGGTTAATGCCCTACCGTTCGCTGAATGCGCTGCAAACCGTTGGCTATACGGAGATGTTCGATTATTTTGACGGTCGCTGCTCGCTGGAGGAGGCGGTGAAAAATATTAATATCCATACCCGTCAATACGCCAAGCGGCAAATGACCTGGTTTAAAAAGGACACGCAAATCCATTGGTTCTCTCCGGATGAGCCCGAAAATATTTTAGATTTCTTACAGCACGAAACCGCTAACTTTGCATCATGCAATACCCGGAACTGAACCATTTTTTCACGGCTGGCGATGCGTTTCACATTACCGTCACCCGGAAATCCCAGCTGATGGAAAGTCATGAACCCATGCAGATCATCATCAATGGTTATCAGGCGGGCCTCTTAAAAAACGGGGAAACGGCGACTTATCCCATATATGGTGAGCAAGCGCAGCTGCAGGCCTACCTGGCCATGAATAAAACGCCCGTGGTCCATATCAGTGCCGCCGAAGCGTCAGAAAAAAGTTTTCTGGTGGAAAGCTCCATGACCAACACCCTGTTTATCACCGGTACCATTCTGGTGATCATCTCCGCCATCCTTGTGCTTCGTACCGAGCAATTGCTCTATATGTTGATCGCGGCTCCGCCGGCCTTGTATCATGTGTACATGCGTTTCATCAAAAAGGATAAATACCTTCTTATCAGGGAAATGGAAATCGCAGACGTCAAACTTTCTTAACTGCCGATGCGGTGAAAGAGGTCCTTCAGCTGAGCGTCCCAGAGTTGCGTCTGATCCGCCACATCGGTTTTTTCCGCAAAGTCCGTCACCAGCAACACGGTTTCGCTGGTCACTTCCGATTTGCGGATACGAAATTCAAAATATTCTTTTTCGGGAGAATCATGCCAATGAAACCGGATGAACTCATCGGGGATCTTATCAATCAGATCCGCTTTTTCCACGGAGCCATTCCAGGTAAAAGAATAAATGCTGTCCTTGAGTATCACCAGGTCCGCGAACCATTCTTGCAGGCCGGAAGCCGTGGCCAGGAATTCATACAGGATGGTCGGGGAGGAACGTACCGTATATTCAATGGTATATGGTATTTTTTTTGACATTCTATCGATTTAACTAAAAATTGTAATGACTCGTTTCCTTTTTCTTTGGTCTGCAATAATAGAAAAATATTTATACTGTCAAAACTTTTTTGTCGATTTTTGAATATTTTTCCGAATTTCGATAAAAACTGAACTTCTTTAATCTTTCTTTCACAGAAACTGAAATTCGTTGAAAAGTATTATATTTTTTTTGGAGAATATAAAAAAAAATTTATTTTTGTGTCCGTGCGAGAAGTTTAACGTTCTTTTAACCTGTCTGTGCTGACGATCATTTGCAGGCCTTAACCAACCTGTAATATGTCGGGCAGTCCGTAATTTATCCTACTATGTCAATGCGGCAACTGAAGATTACCAAATCAATTACCAACCGGGAATCGCAGTCATTAGAGAAGTATTTACAGGAAATCGGAAAAGTTGATCTCATCACTCCCGAAGAAGAGGTTAAACTGGCGATCCGTATCAAACAAGGCGACGCCATTGCGCTGGAAAAACTCACCAAAGCCAATCTCCGGTTCGTCGTTTCCGTAGCCAAGCAATATCAAAACCAGGGGCTTTCCCTGAGCGATCTTATCAACGAAGGCAACCTCGGGCTCATCAAGGCCGCCCAGCGTTTTGACGAGACCCGCGGCTTCAAATTTATTTCCTATGCCGTGTGGTGGATCCGTCAGTCCATCCTGCAGGCACTGGCCGAACAATCCCGTATCGTAAGGCTCCCGCTGAACAAGGTGGGCCTGTCCAACAAGATCAGCAAAGCCTATTCCATCCTGGAACAGGAATTTGAAAGAGAACCTTCCTCTGATGAACTCGCGACGCTCCTGGAGATCAATTCAGATGAAATAGAGGCCACTATGGGTGTGGCGATGCGCCACGTATCCATGGATGCCCCCTTCCAGACGGGTGAGGAAAACACCCTGCTGGATGTACTCACCAGCTCCAATTCCGCCAGCACTGATAACAAGGTGACTTATTTTGAATCGCTCCGCATGGAGATCGAACGTTCCCTCAATACCCTCACCGAAAGGCAAAAAGATGTGATCAAGCTCTATTTCGGTATCGGTGTGCCCAACCAGTTATCCCTGGAGGATATCGGCGATCATTTTGGCCTCACCCGGGAAAGGGTCCGGCAGATCAAGGATAAAGCCATCACCAAGCTCAGGTCCACTTCGAGAAGCAAACTGTTACGCAAATACCTGGGAGGTTAGACCACTTTCGCCGGGACCGGATCGCTCTGCGACCGGCAGCCGGCATTTACCAAGGTCAGGCTATGCATTCCAGAGCGGCGATGACCCTTTGAAAAGGGTATTATCCGCATCCCACTCCTGCTTAACAAGACCGCTCCCCTTTGGTGGTAACAATCCCTTCAACGCAGACCCGTTCAACAGAGGCTGCACGCCTGCGCACAGGAAGACTCCTCCGCGGGACGTTTCATCCTACCACAACCTCCCTTTTTGCCGGAAACGCCGCCTGCAGCAGCAAGGCCAGCAGGATCACCCCCAGGCACCCCACCACGTTGAGCCACAAAAAGGAAATCACATCTAAGATATAAATGAGGATGACGATCCCTTCGGTAATCAGCGCCGCCAGGAAAACCGGCGTGCCGTTGAGTTTTTTCAGGTAAAAGGCCACGATAAAGACCCCCAGGATGGTCCCGTAAAAGAGCGAACCCAGTATATTGACCGCTTCAATAAGACTGCCCATCTTATGGGCGAATTGGGCCACCAGGATACAGAAGATTCCCCACCCCAGGGTGCACCACCTGGAAACCTTCAGGTAGTGTTTCTCGCTACCGTCCTTTTTGACCAGGCGCTTATATATATCCACAATGGTGGTGGAGGACAGGGCATTCAGTGCCGCGGCGATGGACCCCCAGGCGGCCAGAAAAATGATGGCGATCAAAAGACCGATCAACCCGGTGGGCAGTTTATTCAACACATAATACAAAAATATGTAGTTGGTATCATTGGTATCGGCCAGGGGATCCGCCTTGGTGATCACCTCTTTTGCTTCGCTGCGCAATTCATGGCTGCGCTTTTGGGATTTCTCAAGCGCCTGTTGCCAACGGTCGACCTCGGCCGGCCTGTGGGCGTGCATGGCCTCCACCATGCCATGGACCTGCTTTTGCTTGGTGGCGGA
>DASULB010000531.1:0-6944 GCA_036278455.1 Chitinophagaceae bacterium
ATTTTCTGAATTTCCGACGGGAATATATGGAGGTAGTAGGTTCCGAGGATGCTTTTGGCAGGACGATCTGGGCCCTGGGTTACCTGATCCGCTATGCGCCCAACAGCGCTTACCGGGAATTTGGGTTAGAGATGTACCGCCGTGCCATTCCTCATTTTGCCTCGTTGCGTTATCTCCGGGGGATTGCCGATACCATCATCGGGATCACGCATTATCTTGCCTGTTTTCCCACCGATGAAGGCATGCTGGAAACGCTGGCTGATTTAAGCGGGAAACTCATGGAAGCCTACCGGCAAAATGCTTCCCGAAACTGGCAGTGGTACGAAAAGAAAATGGTGTATGATAATGGCATCCTGCCATTGGCGCTGCTGCATTCCTGTGAAATTACGGGGAACGCCGCCGCCAGGAAGATCGCACTGGAGAGCCTGCAATTTCTGGAAAAGGTTTGCTTCCGCAAGGACTGGTTCACCCCCGTTGGAAACCGGGGCTGGTATGACGATAAAACAGGAAGCGTCCCGTTGTTTGATCAACAGGCGCTGGAGACCATGGCCATGGTCCTGTTGTACCATCAGGCCTATCTGCTTACCGGGAAACACACCTGGTTGCAAAAAATGTATCAATGCTACACATGGTTCCTGGGCGAGAATGAACTGCATATCCCCTTATTTGACGGTGAAACATTCGGCTGTTGTGACGGGCTGCAGGAGCGGGGCGTCAACCGTAACCAGGGAGCGGAAAGTACACTGGCTTACTGGATATCACATCTCACCGTGATCAAGGCGATCGAAAACGAAGCAAGGCATACACGTCAGTATCCGCCTTTGCGCCCGGAGGTCGTTATATGAAGGTAGCGGTCTTAAGCCCTGTGGCCTGGCGGACCCCCCCTGTTCATTATGGTCCGTGGGAACAAATGGCCTCCAACATCGCAGAGGGACTGGTGGATAAAGGCATCGAGGTGACGTTGTTTGCTACGGCGGATTCCATCACCAAAGCTCATTTGGCAGCCGTTGTACCCGTGGGGTATGAGGAGGATAAAAAGGTGGACGCCAAAGTGGTGGAGTGCATGCACATCAGCTACCTGATGGAGCGCTCCGGCAGTTTCGACATCATCCACAATCACTTTGATTTTTTACCCCTCACCTACTCGCGCCTGATATCCACACCCATGATCACCACCATTCATGGTTTCTCCTCTCCTAAGATCATACCCGTTTATAAACGGTATAACGACATTAACCACTATGTATCCATTAGTGAATCCGACCGCAGCCCTGAGCTCCGTTATCTTGCCACCGTTTACAATGGAATCAATACCGATACCTTTACCCTGAAGGAAGATCCCGGTAACGATTACCTGCTTTTCTTTGGTCGCATACATCCTGATAAAGGCGCCTGGGAGGCCATTCAGATTGCACATAAAAGCGGGCGGCAGCTGATGATGGCGGGCATCATACAGGATAAGGCTTATTTTGATGAAAAGATTGCGCCCCATCTTGATGACGGACGCGTTCGGTTTGTGGGTGCCGCGGGGGCCGAACAACGGGATGCGCTGCTCGGTGGTGCTTATGCCCTGTTACATCCCATCAGCTTCGAGGAACCCTTTGGATTGAGTGTGGTGGAAGCCATGTTATGCGGTACCCCGGTCGTCGCTTTTGCCAGGGGCGCGATGGCTGAACTGATCCGTGACGGGGAGACGGGCTTCCTGGTAAATTCGGTGGATGAGGCGGTGACCAGGCTGCCTATGGTGGCGGGACTCAATCGCGCCGGCTGTCACCGCTGGGCAAAATCAAAGTTCAGTCAGCAAAAGATGGTCGATGATTACGTGGATTTATACAAGCGAATACTGGGTGACGGATGAGTTGGTGAAGGTTGCCTGTTGTATAATTCTCTTTTTTTACTTTATCTTTAATGCCCATGATGTTCAACTTAGCTTTGGCTTCCGGGAACCAGGTTATTTCCTGGATGGATCTGTTTCAGCAAAAGATTCATGGCTGGTGGGTGGGCGGTATGAAGATGTTGCCCAACTTATTGCTCGCCATTGTATTTTGGATCCTTTTTTTTCTGTTTGCAAAGCTGCTTCGCAAATTAGTTTTCAGGATTGCCAATCACTTTTCGAAAAGCAAAGCCATTGGCGGGCTCTTTTCTGAGGTCGTGAATGTCATCATTATTGGCATCGGCCTGTACATCGGACTTAACATTTTAAAGCTGGATAAGATAGCCATTTCCATGCTGGCGGGAGCGGGCATCGTGGGGCTTACCCTGGCCTTTGCTTTCCAGGACCTCACATCCAATTTCATATCCGGTGTTTATATTGATTTCAATAAGCCTTTTGACATAGGGGATATCATCCAATCCGGTAATATTATGGGCGAGGTGGAAGAGATCGGGCTTCGCTCCACGAGCATCCGTACTTCCGATGGCCTGATGTTGCTTGTTCCGAACAAGACGATTTTCCAGAATACGATCACTAATTTTTCCAGGACACAGCAAAGGCAGGTTACGGTTGATTTCCTGGTTTCCATCCAGGATTCCATGGAAGACATTGAAAAGATGGTAGTGGATGCGATCAAAGACATCAAAGACCTTCACACGGGAAGAAAGATCGAATGTTATTATACGGATTTCAACCAGCAACAATTAAAGGTATCCGTTCTGTTCTGGATTAACACCTTTCGGCAGTCTGATACGATGGCTGCAAAGCACGCCGCCATTTTAGCCATTTTAAAAGCGTTCAAAGACGACGACCTTCAGCGGTTGAAATAAGGGTGTTTAGTACTAAAGCTTTATTGCAATAGCCGGGTGGCTTCTTCCGCCGTCTTTTCTTCCACGGTGATGGCGTGAATGGCATTGGCCATTTTAATGGCACTGGATAAGTCCCGCTGGTGGATATTCCTGCCCGTTCCACTGCCCCGGGTTCCTCCTTTATGGATCAGGTCGTGCAATTCACTTAAGAAAACCCTGGGGTCTTCCCTGGATCCGCCTTCGCAGAGAACGCCGGTATTACCGGCTGCGGCCACGACCGGTTTCATCAATTCCGGATCGGCTTTTTTATCCTGCATTGGTACTTTTAGCTTGACAAAATCAGCGCCCAGGCAGGCACCCGCTCCGGCGGCGCCCGCCACTACCTGCACATCATGTTCATCCTTCACCGCCTTACCCTTGGGATACATCCATAACACGGTGATCAGTCCGTTTAAGTGCGCCTTATGAACGATCTCGGCGGCTTCTTTTAGCATTTTAGCTTCATAATCACTTCCCAGGTAAACGGTATAACCCACCCCCAAAATATTGAGTTTGGCGCTTTTTGAAAATTCCACTACCTGTTCAACGCTGAACCATGCGCGGCTCACAGGGTCATTCTGCTCAAAAGGGACCAGATTGGTTTTTGAATTGAGTTTGACCAGAAACGGAATGTCGGGGAATTGACCGGCATACCTGCTGATCAGTCCCATTTGGGTGGCGAACACCCCGATCGTCGCCTGGGAGGCGATCTGAAATAAATGAACGGGGTTGGCGTCATCCGCCGAAATGCCCTCACCTGAGAAATCCCTGTTCAGGTGTTCGAGTTTTTGATCGCCGGCAAACAACATCAGCCTGCCGGTCTTCGCTGTCGCGTGTTCGAAATTGCTTCTGAAATCCGCTATCTTATCGGCCGGTACATCAGCCGGAATGGGCATGAGACCTTCTGCTATTTCCTGAACGTTTTTCATTTTTGAAAATTAATAATGATGAATCACTTGCTGCCATTAACCCTTTTCAAAGTAACGTCTGCATCATGTTTTCAAGGCTGGTCTGTCCTTTATAACGGATTTTCCTGCCTTAAGGTTCTCCAGGAGATCCCTGGTGGAGTCAAATCCTTTGTGATGATAACCCCGGATGCCCAGCCGTTTCGCGGCATTTACCAGCATCACGCGATCATCAAAATAGAGGCACTCCTCAGGCCGTGCGTGCGCGATGCCCATTGCCAGCCGGAATATTCCCGGATCCGGTTTGCGCATACCCACTTCACAGGAAGAAACAAAGGCGTCGTAACAGTCATGCAACCCGAATTTCTCGATGCGGAAGTCGTTGAGGTCCTTGCCTTCATTGTTGATGGAAATGATTCTGTATCCGCAATCCTTTTTCCACTGCTTCAGCCACTGAAGCATACCGGGTAATTCAACGGACTGTTCAAACATAAAGGCCTTGAATTCCGTCTTGGTGAAATCCCTTGCATGACAAAATACCACCGTGTCAAGATATTCATCCAAGGTTATTTTGCCGATCTCATACACATTGAAGATGAAATGGTGCAACACATCCATTTCGCTGTAGTCGAGGCTGAATTTTTTTGCGGCGGCCTGACGGGACTCGTGTCCCCAGCCATTGCTGAGCAGCACGCCACCCACGTCAAAGAATAGTACTTTTGGGTCGGAATATTTTGTCTTCATATTGCTATAAAGTTAAGCAAATAAACCGGAACCCGGGGAATATACCCTTTGGCCAGGTATAAAGGCGCTGCATTATTCCCAATCTGCAATCATTATAAAATTGGCAGTGTATTCGGATTCATTCCCATTTATCAGGCTTTTACTCTTCAGGTTAATCTCAGATTCCGAGCTCAGGGTGACCTCATACACGACTACCCCATACCCACTTGCTTTTGTAGAAAAATATATTTTCTCGCCTTTAACCTCATAGGTGCCAATATTATGGTAATCATGAATAAACTTCTCCTTTCTGAACCAACGTCTGAGCTCATTCACTTCGGCTTCTGTGGTTGCCTCAATGACCGTCCCATCTGAATAAAAACGAAAAAACTTCCGAATTTTATTTTCTGATGAACTTTGATAGACACCGTCAAATCGAATTTTATTTTTTTGCCCTGAACCATCATTCATAACCATTCAGATTAGTGAGAGTGAAAGAGTTTGCTTTACTTAAATTGTTTTGTTAACGCGCTACCGTTGACGGGGAAAATATTGCCGATGACGCTGGAATTAGGGAATGTATTCCGCTAAGTCTTTTAATTCACCGCATTTATCAGGATCACTCATTTCCATGTGAAGGTAATCACGATCGGATTCATCTTCTGCATAAGTCCTTTGAATTAGAACATATTATCCCATCGAAGACATCATTTCATCATAGGCCATCCCTGCCTGGAAAGCATCTTTGTCTTCTTTTTCAGAGAAGGCCAAAGTGCATCCAAATCCTTCATCATCTATTGATATTTCTTTGCAATCGAATTTCATTTGGCCGGATCATTTTTAATGAGGGTTCTAATAAATCTTTGAAGCTATTTTTACAGGGTTGCCTTTAATCAGTATGGTTTTCTATATATTGTTTAATATTATAAATTGTTCCGCGCCAATAGAAGGCTAAATGTTTTTGAATGGCTTCTGCTGGAAAATTTGTAATGTTAATTGTCAAGGTCGTCTGTTTATTTAAGGGAGTTAAAACAAATTCGATAACAGTGTAATTTTCAATATTGTCAGGTAGTCTTGAAACAGAGCTTAAATGGCTATAACTTAAAATTCGTTCTTTGAGATATTTTAATATTATTCCTTTATTCTCAAACTTCACCTGAATGTTTTTTAGATTTTCCGATCAGTCTTGTTGCCAACCGTTCGGGTACCACCGAAGGTGGTAAATTTTAGTATTACCGTTTGGTTAATCGGTGAAGCGGGAAACCGATCCGGTGCAGTCGGGGGCAGTATTCAATCCTTTTCTTAACATAAATAAGAAGTATAATTTTAGAGGCATTCCGGTACGCTGCACTGTTGACAAGTGGCAGAAGCAGATACAGCGCTCAGTTGCTTATGGCAAGGGAGGCGATGTTGTACGGTTCGGTCGATATATCCTGTCTCACCCCCTTAAACGAGCCTGTCAATCTTCCCGCAGAATGGCCTCCACCAGTTTATCGATAGGAACGGTGGCAAAGGAGGCGGCATAATCCGACATCCCGTAGGGAATGACCAGTTCGTTATTGTGTATCAGCGATCCGCATGAATATACGACGTTCGGCACATAGCCCTCCCGTTCTTCCTCCAGCGGCACCAGCAGGGGTTCTTTCAACTGGTTGATCTCCCTTTCGGGATGATCCAGGTCCAGCAAACAGGCGCTGATGCAGTATTTCCGCATGGGGCCTACTCCATGCATGATCATCAGCCAGCCGGCTTCGGTCTCAATGGGAGAACCACAATTGCCGACCTGAATGAACGACCATGGGTACCTGGGTTCCTGCAGCTTGACGGGGTTTTCCCATACGTTGAGGTTATCGGAGAAAACAACGTAATTATTAATGCCGTCTATGCGCGATACCATGGCGTAGCGCCCGTTGATCTTCCTGGGAAAAAGGGCCAGGTTTTTGTTGAGGGCGCCGTCCCCGTATAGAGGCATGATATGGAAATGATAGAAATCGCGCGTTTCAAGCAGTTTAGGTTGAATGGTGGCCCCGTCGAAGGCTGTATAGGTGGCATAGTAAATAATGTCTCCGTTGTCATCGGTAAACCGCACGAAGCGGGCATCTTCCATTCCCCGTTTTTCCGCGTCGGAGTAGGGGAAGATGACCCTGTCGGAGATATCGGTGTCCAGTGAAAAATTGATCTCATAATAAGAATTGGCCAGCCACAGGACTCTTTCCAGGTCATGGGTGATACCCGTTTTCCCGGCATACTGCTGTTGCAGGTCGCGGATTACTTTTTTGAGTTCCGCATAGTCAAAATCATCCTTGAGTTCTTTGACGATCTCCTTCTTAATGCTGTCAGGTAAATTAATGGATACTGCCTTCTTGAAGAACGTATTTTTGTCATACATGGAATCCCGGTATATCTCCGGCTCATCGATGTATTTTCCCGCGTCCAGCAAATGAATGTCATTGTGCGCATCCATGACGGCCCTGCGAAAGACGATCGAGGAAATATGCCCTTCTCCTACCGCGCGGAAACTGAGGATCACCCTTT
>DASULB010000532.1:0-9451 GCA_036278455.1 Chitinophagaceae bacterium
TACTGTTGTATGCGGCGGCTTTCGATACCGCTATCAGCAGAATAGCGCTCATTGATCCCTGTCTTTCCTATAAATCCATAGTGATGAACCGTTTTTATAACCCAGCGCTCCTGTACAATGCTGTGGCTGGAGCGCTTAAAGCGTACGATCTTCCAGGTCTCGCCGCCAGCCTTTCGCCAAGAAAGTTGCTGATAGTCCGCATGACAGATGACAACGACAGTTGTGAGGAGGCGGGGTACGACCCGGGTGATATTTCTTTCATTAAAGCCGCTTATCATTATATGGGGGCGGATAAGGAAGTGCGTATCATCAATAAAAAACCAACTGAAGGGCCAAATAGTGTTTTCCGGGATTGGATAAAATAATCATCAATGATTTTCAAATAAAAAATACAGCATTATGAAAATGAACCAGTATGTATTAAAACAGCTTGATAACATCTGCTTTCAGGTCCTGTTATCCGGTTTGTTACTTTTTCCCTTAACAGCCTTTCCGCAAACCCATGAAGTAAGCGTATGGGCGGCGCCTTGTGAACAGAAAATACGACCGAAAGACCCGGTTGAGAAAAACAATCTGGTCTGGACACAGGCCGGTAAAAAGATAAATATTGCAGGGGCGGGTAACCAGCATGTAGCTTTCCAGGTAGTGATAACAACCCCCGTTCCCGAAGGTTATAAACCCAAAGCTGCGGGAGGCTTTTTTATAAGCGTATCCGACCTGACTTCCTCACAGGGTAAAATAATTCCCAACGAACAAATTAAATGCTATCTCGAGCATTATATATTACTTTATGGAAAATCGAGCCCTGTAGGCGCCACCGGTTACTGGCCTGATGCACTTGCTCCGCTTAAAGTTCCTTTTAGCATGCAGGCGCAATATGAAGTTGTCGGAAACCGACCTGTATGGGTGGATGTAGCTATCCCTTCGGGAACGCCGGCAGGCATGTATAAGGGTACTATCAATGTTACACAACACGGAACGTCGTTGGAACATCTGAATGTGACGATCAAAGTATATGGTTTTTCTCTTCCTGATAAAACACATCTGATCACCTACATGAATATTTCCAGGGGAGGTTTAGCACGTTTCTATCATCAGTCTGATTCTTCAAAAGAAATAGACCGGCTTACCCAAACCTATTATAAATTCCTGTATGGTCATCGGATGGAGCCCTGGTTTAACGATCAGCTGCAACCGAGGATAGCAGTCCACAATGGAAAGGTAACCGTGCAGTTCAATGATGAGCGTTATAAATACTATATGGATTCACTAAATACCAATCGCGTGCTCCTGAACTCCTATCCTTCAGCCTTAAAAAAGCAAATCACGTCAAAGCAGTTTTCACCGGAATTTAGACAAGTGGTTGGTTCTTATTTATCGCAGGTGGCTTCTTACTTTAAAGACCATGGATGGAAGGACAGACTGGTGTTTAACAGCCCGATAGACGAGCCTAATACGAAAGAAGATTATGATAACACCCGTTCGTGGGCAGCGCTGGTGCACCAGGCAGCGCCAGGTGTTCCTTTTTTGGCCACGAAGTCACCCGTAACGAGCAAAGAGCATCCCGATTGGGGTACGCTCCGGGGATATGTGAATAATTTCTCCATCCATGGGAATGCCCTGAACGACCCCGCGGTGAAACGTGCCATCATAGAGGAACAGGCGAAGGGAGGTGAGATGACATGGTATATATCCTGCGATCAAGCCTATCCGCAGCCTAATTATTTTATTGATGCGCCCGCCCTCGATCCCGTCATGGTTCCATGGATTACAGCCCGCTATCAGATGAATGGTATTTTGTACTGGGCGTTGAATTTCTGGTCTGAAACGGCCAACCCCTGGCTGGATGCGGTCACTTTTCATTCTGGTTTTTTGTGCAGCGATGGTTATGTACTGAATGGGGAAGGATCGCTGCTATACCCGGGTGATTATACCCGACAATATACCGGACAACCAAATGTAAACGGCCCTGTTTCCTCTATCCGGTTTGAGCTTCTCCGCGAGGGCATTGAAGATTATGAATACCTTTGGATGCTGAAGCATTTGGGAGCCACGGATTTCGCGGAAGCGCAAACACGGAAGCTTGTAATAGATGTAAGAACATTCTCCCGCAACCTGGAAGAACTCTATTTAACAAGAGAAGCTATGGCACAACGGCTGGAGAAGCTGACACAGCGCAAATGATGAAACATGAACAAGAAACTATTCCTGGAATTGATATTATTGACTGTTGCATTACTGCCCGCGTTGACCGGTGTGTCGCAAATAAAAGAAGTTTGGGCTCTCGGGGATGGGGAAAAAGTTTACCGGAATGATCTGCAACATACTGATAAAAACGGTAACTATACATGGCATGGAGATACTATCCGGATAGAGGGCTTATACAATGAAGTACTTGCTTTCCAGGTTATCGTCGAAACAGGCGTTGACAGTGTTAAAGGGATTGATCTGGCTGTTGCTGACCCGGTTAATAAAGAATCAGGGAAAGTTATCGGTGGTAATACTTTGCAGTACGGCCCGTCGGGAACGATCGAGGTTTTTAGCGAACATTATCTGCTGGTGACTGATTCCACCCGTCCTAACTGGTATTATGGATCACCTGCTGCTGCACCGAAAAAAATGACGGGGTGGATACCGGATGCGCTGATCCCGGCAAATGCGACAGCCGGCGCGGGCGGACTCCCGGTAGATGTCGGTCCATCGCGTAACCAGGGCTTCTGGATAGATGTTTACCTGCCCCGCGATCAAGAGGAATATCCTTCCGGAATATACCGTGGCACTGTGCAGGTTTACCAGGCAGGGAAACGCGTTGCCATGATCCCGCTTAAGGTGACCCTGCTGCCTCCATATATGCCCGATGAAAACCGGACAAATGTGTGGGTATATTCATCTGATCCTGTAACACTTCAATCATATTTCCCCGGGTTGCCCAAAGAACAAATTGTGAAGATGATAAAGTTCGTAGGACACAGGCACAGGGTGGACATGGCTGGCGGGTTCCGGGTGAATGAAACTTCTTTTAACGCAAAAACCATGGACGGCTACAAGCCGTATCTTGATGGCACCGCGTATACACCGTCAAACGGTTATTCCGGTAATGGAGAAGGAGTAGGCGAAAAGATTTTTCCTATTGGCATGTATGGCGGTAACGTGATGGGAGACACCAAAGAGATTGTTCAGCAACAGTCGAATCTATGGGTGGAATGGTTTAAGAAAAACGCACCCGGCGTTACCTATTTCTGGTATATTACAGATGAGCCCTCTAAAAGCAAGTATGCATGGATTAAAGAAAGGGCAGAATGGATTAAAAGCAATCCGGGCGAAGGCGGCACATTACCTGTCTTTACCACAACTTCCTATAAAAAAGCCTTGTCAGGGGCCATAGATATTTTCGCCGGGTATGATGGCGTTGATTTGAATGTTTTACCCGCGATCAGGAAGAGCGGGGGTGATCACTGGTTTTATAATGGAAACAGGCCGCGTTACGGATCTGTGATATTAGAAGCGGCGGCTGTCGATTTGCGCATTGACAGCTGGATTATGTACAAATATGGCATCCATACCTGGTTTCTCTGGCAGAGCACAGCCTGGGATCATAACGGGCAAGGACCCAAAGCCCATTTACATCAAAGGATATTTACAGAACCGCTTACTTTTATTAATGATAACATGGAATTTGGCAATGGAGACGGCATATTGTATTATCCGGGCCATACACCTTTCTATCCGGAGCAGGACCGGGGATTGAACAGGATACTTCCTTCTATCCGGCTGAATAATATCCGCAGAGGGCAGCAGGACGCTGATATTATGTGGATGGCCGAGCAGAAAGCGGGCAGGAAGGTAGTGATAAGCCTTATTAATAAGGTGATCCCCAAAGCCCTCAGTGAAGTTTCTATGAGAGATTCCGTACCGTGGTCGCAAAGCGGAGATGATTATGATAAGGTTCGGGGTGAATTGTTACAGCTTTTACAACAATGAATGATTATTTTTACCAGTTAGACAAAATATGAACTCCATGATAGCAAAGTATTTTCTCATCAGCCTTACGGGAGTGATCATCTTAATGCTCCCATTTTATGGAGCAGCACAGGATCCCACCACTGTAAGAGAATATGACAAGACCTTCACAACCTATCCCTTTTCACAACCTGATCCCGTAGCGAATCAAGCCGGTATCTATCCTTACTTCCGATTCGACGGTTTTACAGATAAGCCGGTGCAAAAGCAATGGAAAGTGGTAGCGCTGGAGAATGATTTTATCAAGGTGTTAATCATGCCGCAAATAGGCGGTAAAATATGGACCGCTATAGATAAAAAGAATGGGAAGCCGTTTATTTATGATAATGATGTAATCAAATTCAGGGACATCGCCATGCGCGGCGCGTGGACGAGCGGTGGTATAGAGATTAACTATGGTATTATCGGGCATACGCCAGGGGTAGCCACACCCGTGAACTATCTCACGCGGAAAAACGCCGATGGCAGCGCAAGTTGTGTTATTTCATTGCTTGACCTGCTGACCCAAACCAGGTGGAGCCTGGAGATAAGATTGCCCCGCGACAAGGCCTATTTTATTACTAAATCAGTCTGGCATAATGGCACGGCTCTTTACCAACCCTACTATACCTGGATGAATATGGCTCAAAAAGTGAGTGATAGCCTGGAATATATTTTCCCCGGTACACACCACATTTTTCATGATGGTAAAGCATATCCCTGGCCCTATAATCAGGAAACGCACAAGCGTATCTCCGTTTACGGGCAAAATGATTTTGGAGGTAGTAAGTCCTATCATGTGGTAGGCACCTACAGTAAATACTTCGGAGCTTACTGGCAGAAGGAGAATTTTGGTATGATCCACTATGCAGCGCGACAGGATAAGATAGGGAAGAAGATCTTTATCTGGGGACTGTCGAAACACGGCATGATATGGGAGAAGATTCTAACGGACCACGCGGGACAATACACAGAAATGCAAAGTGGCAGGCTATACAATCAAAATAATCAACGGAGTATATTCAGCCCTTTCAAGCAATTCTATTTTATGCCCTATAATACAGACACCTGGAAGGAGTATTGGTACCCTTTTCAAAATACCGATGGTGTTTCCATAGCCGATCTGAACGGCGTCATTAACCTGAAGCAAAAACCGGGTGAAGCCACTATATTTATTTCCCCGGTGAGTGATATCAATGACACCCTTAAGGTGCTGGGGACAGATGGTAGCCTCCTATTCAGTAAGCCAGTAAAACTGAAACCCCTGCAATCATTCAAACAAAATGTCCGCTTAAAAAAAAGTGTAAAGATCGCCAGGGTTACCCTTGCGGGAAGTGTGGTTAACCTGCTGGACAGCGCAGCCAGGGTATTGGATCGTCCGGTGGAGCCTTATCCTGATTTTGACTGGGAATCGGCCTACGGGCTGTACCTGAGAGGAGCCTATGAGGCAGGCACCAGGCATTATGCAAAAGCGGAACAATATGTGCGGTCCTCATTGGAAAAGATTGCTTACTTTATGCCTGCATTGACTGCGATGGCATTCCTGCAATATAAAAACATGAATTACGACTCAGCCTTCTATTATGCCCGTAAGGCCTTGAGTGTAGATACATACGACCCGGCGGCGAATTATTATTACGGGCTGGCCGCTTTGCAACTGGGTAAGTGGTATGATGCGGAAGATGGCTTCCAGATGGCTACTCTTACTCCACAATTCAGGGTGGCAGCCTATACTGAACTGAGTAAGATGCAGTTGCAGAAAAGAAAATATAAGAAAGCCTTCGGATATGCCCAGGATGCGTTGGCGTTTAATACAGAAAATATTACTGCCTTGCAATTGCAGTATATAGCGGTCCGCTCAATGAATGATCACCAGAAAGAGGAAGTAATCAAAGAACGCATTTTACAATTAGATCCTTTGAATAATTTCATCCGCTTTGAAGCATATTGGGAAGATAAAACGGCTCCAAACAGAGAAAAATTCACGAAGCTTATAAGAGATGAATTGCCCCAGCAGACCTACCTGCATCTGGCGGACTGGTATATGCAGCTTGGGTTGGTAAGAGAAGCAGCATTTGTATTGGAAACAGCTCCCCGAAAAGATGATGAAATAAGCTATTGGCTGGCTTATCTTCACAGAAATGACAGGCATGCAAAAAAATGGCTGGACAGCGCGGATGCAGGAAGTCCGTTGTTTATTTTCCCTTTCAGGCCTGAGAGCTTTCGCGTGATGCAATGGGCGATGAAACAGACGGATAACTGGAAGCCTGAATATTATATGGCATTGATTGATATCTCTACCAATCATAAGACAAAAGCCCTTCAATTATTGGAAGCCATGAATCCTGCGGTAAATTTTGCGCCGCTCTATGTAACGCGCGCGAGATTACGTGATTCTTCAGACGCCGGTAATATTTTAAGCGATTTTTCCCGGGCTGCATCACTGGATAAAAAAGACTGGCGGTATGGGAAGTATTTGACAGAATTTTTATTAGTCCGGAAACAAGTTGCGAAAGCCCTCAAAACCATCGGGCCGTATTATAAAGAAGACCGGGATAATTACATCGCTGGAATGTTGTATACCCGCTGTTTGATATTGAATAATCAATATACTGCTGCTGAAAAGGTGCTAAACAATCTCCATATTCTTCCATATGAAGGCGCTACGGACGGCCATAGGTTATATAAGCAAGTCAAATTGATGCTTGCCCTGCAGCTATTGCAAAGTGGAAAATACCAGGCTGCCTTACGGAAGGTTTCAGAAGCACGTGAATGGCCGGCACATCTGGGTGTAGGAAAACCTTACCCGAATATGATAAAAGACAGCCTTGAAAATAAAATTCAGGACATTATCCAAGGTGCCCTGCAAGGTCGAAAACCGTCCGGCAAAGCAATAGATGCTATTAAATCAGCGGTACAATGACCCTTGAAATCATTTATCTAATACATCAATTTCACCATGTTGATGTTGGCCATCCGGCCGGCCTATGGCCAGTCAGCAAACAGAGAAGCTCATATACGGAAATATGCAAAGCCTAACAATCTGAGTGGACTCAATGAGGAACTCACCTACAAAAGCCTAAACATTTTGGTTCCAATTCTGTTACTTCTCTTCAATGGCATTGAAGTAAAAAAGAAATTTTTGATTTACTTGACAACCAAGAATTAAATCATGACCAACGAATCTAACACGCTCACACAAATCGAACTGGCCGAAAGATTTCATGCGCTGCATCACGGAGAAAACACGCTGGTACTACCCAATGTATGGGATTGCGCATCCGCCAAAATTTTTGAAGAAGCCGGTTTTTCCGCCCTGGCAACCACCAGTTCTGGCATCTCATTTTCCTGCGGCTATCAGGACGGAGAACATATTTCACCGGCGTTGATGCTCGAGGTAGTCAGACGCATTACCCGCACGGTCAAGATCCCGGTAACTGCGGATATTGAAGGTGGATATGCAAAGGGTGACAAGGCCGCTTTTTCGCAATTTATCAATGGGATCATCGAGGCAGGCGCCGTGGGCGTCAACCTGGAAGACCGCAATGCCCAAACCGGGAAATTAAATAAAATTACCCATCAGGTAGGATTGATCCGGCGGGTGAAGGAAATCTGCAAACAAAGGGGCGTAAACCTGTTCGTCAATGCACGGACGGACGCCTTCATGGCTGTTCCGGGTGATCTCGATACCCGTCGAAAGATCGCCTTGGAGCGGGCCGATGCATTTGAGCAGGCGGGCGCGGATGGAATCTTTGTGCCTTTCATCAGGAATATGGAAACCGTTGCCTTCTTAAAGGAGCACATTCATCTTCCATTAAATATCCTGATGGAGGAATCATTGGATATTGCGGGATTGAGAAAATTAAAAGTCAACCGCGTCTCTACCGGATCTAAACCCATACTAGCCACGATGAGCCTCTTAAAGAAAATCGCCGCGGCCTTGGGAAGTGGTGACGACTGGAGTCCGATCTTTACAAACGATACATCTTATGCGGAAGCAAACAAGTGGTACGCCTGACCGAAAGCTGGAAAGCGCACGATCCGCGGATCACAGCCGCATCGCATCACGCCGAAAAACCCGTTTTCCGGTTGCTGGAAAACATTGAACAGGAAATTGCCTTTTCGGGCAAAGCTGATGGAAAAAGTATCCCCGTATGGGGGTTCCGACATATGGTAATCCCTGCACCGCCGTTAAATCCAGCATCCGGCAAAAATAGACCCCAGCAGAGTATGTACACCTGCATCCATGGAGCCACAAAATTAGCCGATTTAAAGTTTTAGTTTCTTTATGAGTTGTTTTAGATACCATGAAAGAAGCCGGTTTTCAACCCTGTTTTTTGATTTGATCGCCCAGCCATGCCAGCGCCTGTTGTTGTCTTTCATTAACAGATTCCGCGCAGCTGATGCGGATATAATTTGTATACTTTTCCTTTTGCGTGGAAAATATAATGCCTGGTGTGATATGGATCTTATTTTCCAATGCCTGGCGGTAAAGCACATAGGAGTCTATGTGGGCGGGAAGCTGTAACCATAAGCTCATTCCGCCCTCCGGATGCGTGACGTAAACGTCCGGGGGGAAATATTGGCTAATGGCTTTAAGGGTCTGCATCATCTGCGCAGCTATCGTCACCCGCAGCTTTTTCAGATGCCGCTCATAACGATTGGTCTCGAGGTACTGCGCAAGGGTCTGCTGGAGCAAAGCATTGGCCGCTATGGAGTTCATGTATTTAATGCGCATGATCTTATCACGGTACCTTCCGGGAAAGGTCCAACCAACACGGAAGCCGGGCGCCAGCGTTTTGGAAAATGAAGAACAGTGCAACACCAGTCCTTTTTTATCGTAGTATTTAGCCGGCCGTGGCCGGTGATCGCCAAAATATAATTCTCCATAGATATCATCTTCAATCAGCGGAACCTCATGACGCGCCAGCAGTCCCACCAATGATTTCTTTTTATCATCCGGCATGCAACTCCCTAAAGGATTATTAAAACTGTTCACCAACAGGCAAGCCGCTATTTTCCGCCTTTTTAAGGCGTTTTCAAGTTTATCGATGCAAAGGCCCGTCATGGGGTTGGTAGGCAGTTCCAGTACTTTCATGTCCATGTACTGTATGGTCTGCAATATACCATAAAAGGTAGGAGACTGCGTCACGATGGTATCCCCCGGCGAAGCGACCGCCCGTAGACAAAGGCTCAGCGCTTCCATGCAGCCGTTGGTGATCACCACATCTTCCTCCTCCACGGTGCCGCCCCAATGAAGCGCCAGGCGGGCGATCTGGCGCCGAAGGCGCTGCTCTCCCTGATTCATCGTATAACGGAGATATTCGGGCTTCTCCTGGCGGATCGTCTGCAACAATGCTGTATGCAGGTTTGCTGCCGGCAATAGTTCGGGGCCCGGCGTTGGCATGCTCAGATTCACCATGTCTTTGATGGTAGCAGTTTCCCTGATCTC
>DASULB010000533.1:0-3986 GCA_036278455.1 Chitinophagaceae bacterium
GGCAGCATACGCTTTTTTAATTAAGTCCCGGATCTGTTTTTCCATGATTAATCATGATTTTTAGTTTTTACGGTGCTGATCCGCATGACAGATAATATCTTCCTGTGCGTGACGGGCGGCTTTCTGTTTCCGGATTTCACCCGAAGCTGGAACATGAAATTGACAAAAAACATTCAGGCAACGACATCCATCCGGACCCGTATCAGAGCGGTTCGTTTTTTCTTTGATTCTACTGTCTGATACTATCTTTTTCGTCGATAATGCAGTTGGGTTAGTCCTGTGTCAAATGCCTTCGCACTCACAAGCTCAAGTTGTTGTTCGGGTCTGCCGTCTTTGAAAAGCCTTGTTCCGTTACCGACCAATACTGGAATAATGGAAATAATAAACGCGTCGATCAAGTCACTTTTCAAAAGTTCGTTTGCAATTTCTGCCCCTCCGTCACAAAAAATATTCTTTCCATTATCATTCTTGAGTCGTTGCACTAATTCCACTAAATTCCCTGCGTAAAAAGTTGTTTTGCCAACACTTGGCCTTTGGCTTCTTGTGATCACATAAACGTTTCTGTCACCCTTATCGTAATGGGAAGTGCCAATTTCCCTCAGTACCCAGTCGTAAGTTTTTCTGCCAAGAATGATCGTGTCAATAGTTTCAGTAAATTCTGCGTAACCATAATCCTCGCCTTCTTTTTCTGCGAATTTTAAAAAGCTAAGGTCTTCATTCGGTTTTGCAATGTAACCGTCCAAACTTGTTGCAATGTAAAGCGTTAATGTCCGCATCGTTCCGTTTTAGTTATTTTCTGGAACTTCGGTTCCAAAGTTAATTTCTCCAAAAAAAGGGTCCCTTAAGTACAAAGTCCTAAATACAGTTTAGGCCTTTTTATTTATTAATACATTAATAATGCCACACGGGAATACTGTCTATCTCCTCCCAGACCTGAACGGCAAGCGCCCGCCATCATTTCAGGAATGATTTTTGCTTTTCTGACGGAAACTAAAAATGTTCCTGATTCTTTTACAATATGTTCGTCCGCTGACCGCTATTGACCATTACCTGGACGCCCACAATGCCTTTCTTGACAAATATTACAAAAGCGGTAATTTTATATTTTCGGGCAGAAAGATCCCCCGGAGCGGCGGGGTCATCCTGTGCCATGCTGAAAACCGCCGGGCGGTGGAAAAAATATTAAGTGACGACCCCTTTGAACAAAATAGCCTGGCGATGTATGATATCATCGAATTCCAACCTACCCAGTGCGTATCCGGGATAGAGCAGTTTCTTGAATAAATACGGTCACATTTGTTCTCTATTCTCCGTGAGGCTTTCCTATGGTGGCTAAAATACCTCCGTCTACATAAAGGATTTGTCCATTCACAAAATTGGCCGCCTCCGATGACAAAAATACAATCGCGCCGCCAAGCTCGTCAGGTTCTCCCCAGCGACCCGCAGGGGTACGGTTGAGGATGAATTCATGGAAAGGGTTGCCAGCTACCCGCAACGGCGCTGTTTGGCTGGTAGCAAAATAACCGGGACCGATGCCATTGACCTGTATATTGTGTTTCGCCCATTCGGTCGCCATGCTGCGTGTCAGCATTTTCAGTCCGCCCTTGGCCGCTGCATAGGCCGATACGGTATCACGGCCCAATTCGCTCATCATGGAACATACATGGATGATCTTTCCCCTTTTCCTTTGGATCATTCCGCCTACTACGGCTTTGGAAACGATAAAAGGAGAAGTAAGGTCCGTACGGATAACTTCTTCCCACTCCTCTAATTTCATGTCGGTCACCGGGATGCGTTTGATGATGCCCGCATTGTTTACCAGGATGTCTATCGCCCCCACCTCGGTTTCAATTTTTTGAATATAGGCCTCCACATCCTTTTCATCCGTCACATCGAATTTGTAGCCGTGGGCCGTAATGCCGTGGTCACGGTATACTTTCAAGGCATCATCAATCTTTTGTTGTGAAGAATGCCCGTTGATGACAATGATGGCGCCGGCCTCACCGAGCGCCTTGGCCATGGCCATCCCCAGCCCGTGGGTCGCCCCTGAAATGAAGGCTGTCTTTCCTTTAAGACTGAATTGATCTAAAATCATAACTGATAGGAATGCTTTTATTTGAATAACATTTATTGCTTTAACAGGTGGGCCCTCAGGGAAAAGGTTGAATAAGCCCCTGACGGTTTGAATGCCTTGAAGCCTTCATCATTAACCCTGAGAACGGTTCACCTCAGTTCAGGGATTTTCCATTTGTCCATATCATCGTAGTCCAGGTTCTCCCCCGCCATGCCCCAGATAAAGGTATAGTTGGAGGTTCCCGCGCCTGCATGGACCGACCAGGGCGGGGAAATAACCGCCTGTTCATTTTGCATCCAAATGTGCCGTGTCTCCTGGGGCTCTCCCATGAAATGGCTGACAGACTGCCCCTCGGGAATCTCAAAATAAAAATAGGCCTCCATTCTGCGGTCATGCACATGAGCCGGCATGGTATTCCAGACACTGCCGTGTTTTAATTCCGTCATCCCCATTTGCAATTGGCAGGTCTGAACAACGCTGTTGACCAACAGCTTATTGATCACCCTGTGGTTCGAGGTCTCCAGGGAACCCAGTTCCACTTTTTCGGCTTCCCTGCGTGTTATTTTTTTACTGGGGTATTCCTTGTGGGCCGGCGCGGAATTAAGATAATATTTGGCCGGGATGTTTGGATCTTTGCTGCTGAAATGGACCTCCTTTGCACCTCTGCCTACATACAACGCATCTTTAAAATGAAGGTTAAACATCGCACCATCCACGACAACATGGCCTTCACCGCCTACATTGATAATCCCCAATTCACGCCGTTCCAGAAAATAATCCGCTTTGAGGGGATCGATCGCAAGCAAGGGAAGTGACTGCTCCACCGGCATCACGCCACCGACAATCAGGCGATCATAATGACTGTAAGTAAGCCGGATATTGTCTTCCTCAAAAATACTCTCCATCAAAAAATGCGCACGCAACTGCTGGGTATTCATAGACCGCACTTCTTCAGGACTGCTCGCGTACCGGGCATCAAATTGTGTTTCCATAGTTTTATTATTAATAATTGAATGATTGTTCAGCGTTCAATATAAGCGCCATGAGCTCCCGCTTTCCTTTTATTGCCATTAATTGCTGTTAACATTGCTGTTAATGCAAAAACCATTTTTTATACCGCATTAACGCTTCTACAAAATAATAATCGGCATAAGTCAAGGGCACGTCTACTTCACTGTGCCCCGGGAGGCTGCCCACACTGTGCATCAATAAAAACCCTCCGCATGCGCCCGGTTTGCACCGGTATTTGGGACTGCTCAGGCTAACCAGTATTTTTTCGGCAGCCTCTTTGTAATGTGTCGCCTGTTTAGCATTTGTTGTAAAGGTACTAAGTTCCAATAAAGCAGACGCCATAATGGACGCCGCGGAGACATCCCGGTAGGCATGGGGAATTTTAGGCGCGTCATAATCCCAATACGGGATCATATCGGAAGGCAGGTGCGGGTTATTTAATATAAAGCCCGCGATGTGCTGGGCTTGGGAAAGATAGCGCTTATCCTTTGTTTCCCTGTACATCATGGTATAACCATACAATCCCCAGCTTTGCCCCCGTGCCCAGGCAGAGGCATCGGAATATCCCTGCGCTGTCTTCTTTTGCAGCACTTTGCCGGTATGCGGATCATAATCCACTACATGATAGGAACTGTAATCGGGCCGGAAATGATTTTTCATGGTAACATTCGCATGGGATTCCGCCATTTTCAGGTAACGGTCATTACCGCTCACCCCGGAGGCCCAGCAAAGCAATTCGAGGTTCATCATGTTATCAATGATCACCGGGTAGGTCCATGAACCATGATCCCATGATTTGATACAGCCCACCGTATCATTGAACCGGGTGGAGAGCGAATGGGCGGATGTTAAAAGGATCTGCTTATAGCGCGGGTCTTTGGTGATGCGATAGGCACTGCCA
>DASULB010000534.1:0-5022 GCA_036278455.1 Chitinophagaceae bacterium
TTGATTTGGTTTGTCGGCTAATTGGTAAGAGGAACAACTGGACGCAATATGATCTCAAACAAGCTGTCGGTAACCGTATAAAAGAGCACGGTATGTTGCTACGATTGCTCAAGGAAGAAGGCCGGCGTTGTTGGACACTCCAGTACGCGGAAGCAGCTCACTTCCATCTAGATATTTTAGCGGCGCTGGTGGGAAAAGATTATAAAGTATTGCTTGAAAAGTCAATGTCAATAGGCAATTTGGAGGAGGCGAAAGGCTTGGGTATCCGTATCACAGATAAAGAACATCCTATGTATCGTAGCGCGACAGAGCCGGCATATTGGTTGATGAGCAATCCGTTTGGTTATGCCATTTGGTTTGAGCAGCGAGCTTCACTGGCTCTGGTTAAAGGCAGGATCCTAACGGAATCCGTAAAACCTGTCCCCTCATACCAGCCAACAAAACTTCCATTGCAAAGAATTGTACAGATCCTAAAGCGCCACAGGGACATCATGTTCAACGGTGACGAGGATAAACCGATCTCCATTATCATTACCACGCTGGCTGGCCGCGCATATCGTAAGCAGACCAACGTCATGGAGGCCCTCCAGGCGGTAATTGATACCATGCACCTATACGTAGAAGACCGTTACGATAACCTGTGGGGTAAAATGGTTAAATGGATTTCTAATCCCGTCAATGAGGAGGAAAACTTCGCTGACAAGTGGCCTGATTGCCCGGCGCGGGAGCAGAAATTTTTCCAGTGGCTGGGTCAAGTGAAGACGGATGTAGCCAGACTTCAATTCCAACGGATAACTGAAATCCAAGAAAGTCTCGGACATTCTTTTGGTAAGGCTGCTGCCGCCAGCGCTTTTAGTATCATTGGCGAACGGTACCTGCAAAACCGCCAGAGTGGCGGAATGCGTATGGCGGCAGGTACGGGCATGCTAGGCAGTCTTGGCAGAACCATTGTTCGCCCTCATAGTAATTTTGGTGGAAATGAAGATGATATCATTGTTTAATCAGGCGGGGGCGCTCCGCTCCTATTTCCCGGAAAGTACGATCACCCGGCGGGGAGAAAGAGAGATTACGTGGATTCATTCTGTGATCCCAGGCCCACTTAGTGACACTTACCAGCTCAAACTGCACTATAACCATAAGGAGGGGGCAGCAGTCTATGTCCTAACGCCTCAATTAAAACTTGCGCCAGGTGCAGTGACACTACCCCATGTCTATTCCCTGGAGGAGCAGAAGCTATGTTTGTGGTACCCAAAAAATCACGAGTGGAATACAGGAATGTATTATGTTCATACCCTTATACCCTGGGCCTGTGAATGGTTATTACATTACGAAATTTGGGCGGCAGGTAATGGATGGCATGGTGGCGGTATTGAACATGACAATTTGAAGGAAAAGCCTTAGTTGCAGTTGATTTAAGACGTATTATTTATAATCAAAATATAATCGATGAAAAATTATCATTTAGTGCACAAAAAAGGGGATTGGAAACTGCAAAAAGAACACGCAGAACGTGCTTCGATCAGTTTCGGAGATTTGAACAAGGAGGCCGCGATCCGGCAGAGCGCTGCCTTTCTGGGTAACAGGAGCGGTTCTTTAAAGATTCACAAATTGGACGGCACGATCCAGGAAGAGCGTACCTATCCGCGGTCTGCTGATCCTACTAAATCAAAAGGCTGAGACTGTGGAAAAGAAGAAATTCAACATCTTGAGCATTGACGGTGGGGGCATACGCGGGGTGTTCCCAGCTATGTTTCTGGCAAACCTAGAATCGGAGTTAAAGAATAAAGGGCTTATCAAAACTCATATTTATGAACATTTCCAGCTGATCACCGGCGCCTCTACCGGGGGAATCATCGCCATAGCACTTGCCTTGGGAATGCCTGCGCTGGAAATCTATCATCTCTATTTAGACAATGCCCTAAATATCTTTGGCAAAAAAAGAGGCAAGCTATTTACCTATTGGCATTCGGCACATGAACGAACATTCTTGGAAGACCTGCTCAGGTTAGAGTTTAAAAGGTTTGGGAATGACAAAGACCCCATTCTGAAAGATTGTAAGACGGCAATCTGCGTGCCAATCTATGACTTGGTAGCGGGCAAACCTTCCGTACTGAAAAGCGATTACCATCCAGCCTTTGTCCGGGATTACCATATCCCCGCCTACCAGGCGGCATTGGCTACTTCGGCAGCGCCAACGTATTATGACCCATTTAGCAGCAGGTACACGGATCTCAAAGGGATCGAGCAACCTTTCACCAATAAGGTAGACGGAGGAGTATTCGCGAATAACCCATGTCTTTTGGCCATTATTGAAGCGCAAAAGGCTTTTAACGTTGAGTTAGGCGATCTCCAAGTCCTATCGCTTGGAACCGGGCATCAAAAATTCACTGATTCCTGCGATAGGTCAGATTGGGGTCTCAAATACTGGATCGTCAACAAGCGAAAACGAATCATTGAGCTATTTATGCAGGGGCAATCCCAACAAGTTCAGAACTTGATCAGCCTGTTGCATAAAGGTATCGACGGCCGTGAGAAAGAGAATTTCCTATACAAGCGGGTCGATACAGAACTGGATGAAACTTGCCATATTGAAATGGACGAGACCGACCACGGAAAATTGGAAAAACTGGCAGAAAAGGCAACTTCCACTTTCCAATGTCATGCCGGAGAAATAATCGATATGTTTTGTACATAAATGAGCCGACAGCATAAAAATAAAGGTGGCATTACAATAATCTAATCGCCATATACTTCTTTCCAACGGATCTTGCAAGCTTTCATATAAGTATCGATCGAGATACAGTCCATTTCTATAGGCAGGCGCCGGTGAGAACAAATAATATTATTTCCCATTCCCAAGATACCATTCAAAAAATCGAAAGATTTCTGCTCTTGGGTACAAGGGATCACGATCTGTTCGGTTGGTTTCCGAGCGCTTGGCATTAGGTATTGCTTTTTCGATCAGCTGGGATTTATAGCTCTTATACAGTCGGGCATTTCGCAGAAACTTTTCACTCTTTTCATAATCGGGGATCTTGCCATTTCCTCTTAACTGTGCGGCTACTTCATTGCAGCCAGTGAATAATCTGCCCGTATGCATAAAATGAAGCAACAGCCACATTTCAAAGCATGGATTATTTTCCAATACGATTATTCCAGCGGCCTCGGCTGTCATTTTATCCCGAGCATAGGCCGTCTGTTTTTGGTCTTGGATGATTTTATCTACATCAACGAGTGCATAGATACGATTATAGTTTCCAACAAGTGATCCGGCACGGTCTAAAACACCTTTATAGTTGCCGATCCGGCGCGGATAATCCGGGAAAATGGACAGATTGACGGGCCGGTCCGTATCCCGCACATCCGAAAAATAGATACGTTCCGTTTGTCCATCTCCCACTATGGCTACTGTATCCCGTTGTAACTGATCTTTGGATGTCCTTGCCATAGTCTTATTCTACGGATAAATAAGGTGAACCCAAATTAGGCTTTGCTCCTAATCGTCCTGCTTTATAAGCATTAATAATGCTTGCATCCTTTCTTAAAGTAGCGCTGTCAAAGTCAGCTGCTGAATAAAGACCAATGGATCCATCTTCATTTTTTTCACTAAACCACAGAGCGTCCCTCCGTATAAAGTCCTGGTTTTCCATCAATGAAGTATTATGGGTGGTTACCAGTAATTGGGAGCTTTTTGCGTTTAGCAAAAATATCTGTAAGAAATGTTTCATCAAGTCGGGATGAAGTGATGTTTCCAGCTCATCAATACAAAGGAGGCTGGATGCATGTATAAGTGCATATAAGGGGCCACCCAATCCAAAATACCGTTTGGTACCACTGCTCTCCGATAAAATGGATAGCGGATAGTTTTTATTGTTGGACACTGTATGAACAAAATCGATCCTTCGCTGTACTGCTCCACCGCCGTAGTATTTAGCAGGTGATATAGATACATGCTTCATCATATTTATGCGACCTTTTTGGGGATGGCTTTCTCGTGACACGGATCTGCTAGTAAAATCACTAAGTTGGCTTTCGTCTACCGGTATGTGAATTAAATTATCGGAGTCACTAATCTCCACTGCTGAAATCTGTTTATCAGCCTTATTTAAAAAGGTATTCATCCATTGATTGACCAATGGGTCCCGGTCGATGAGAGACACCGTTATTTCTGTCAAATTCTGGGCAGAGGTAATCATTCCCAGTAGGAAGGCATTGAACCATTTATTTAATTTTTCGAGCTCCGGTATATCTACATTTGTTTTGGTGTATGCCCCAATAACTGTATTATTGTGAAGGGTATTGCTTTCCAACAAATCTTTCTCGCGTGCAGGCACTTTGATTTTGCTGCCAAACTGAACTTTGGCAAGCCGCTTCTTTATATCCGTTGACCGGGAGAAAATCTCGGTAGGCTTGGCAGTCTGGTAAAAAACGACCTTCTCATCCAGAATGGCCTGCTTGTTAAACGACAGCTGATATACATACCTGATGCCTTCGACATAAAAGGACATCTCAAAACGAGAAGGTTTTTTGTAAGGAGTATTTCTGAAAAGAAAGGGTTCAAAGTTAAGTTCAATGCCTTTATCTGTTACAGGCTTTAACAATAATTTCCTCAAAAATTCAAAGGCCTTAAGAATAGTAGTTTTTCCGGATGCATTCGCCCCATATATATACGCCAACTTTAACAGGTGTCGACCGTCAGGCATTGTTACCTCATAAGCGTCTTCTACCTGTTCTACTACCTCGAAGTTTATTTCGACCGTATCTTTTACTGGGCCGAAATTTTCTATTTTAAGATAATGAACCATTATTTTACTAATTTATGAAGGTTATGTGCAAATATAAGTAAAATAATATAATACTTATATTTTATTCCCATTCTTAACCGCATCAACAACGCACTGAAAATCAACTCGATTGCATTAAAGGTGAAAATATACATTGCATTGTGAGAAAAGATCACCGCTACCATGCGAAAGTAATTCGATATGAAAATGACGCTGTGAAGTTGGGAAAAGAGAAAAT
>DASULB010000535.1:0-15098 GCA_036278455.1 Chitinophagaceae bacterium
TCTAAAAAGTTGATTTTAGAAGAGTGGCTAAGTACTGTTTCAAAAGTGAATGTGTTATTAGTCTCTAAAAGCTAATAGCGGACATAATCAGCAGCAATAGCTGCATCATATGCGTTTGGCTTATCAACAACAACTAAATTATTATTAGAGAAAGTAATTGATACAGTTGTATGAGCATCGTCGGCCTTTTGCATCCAGCTGGTGCCTTCTTTTTTTATGAAGTAATCAAAGGACTTTTTGGTAAGATTGAGATTGAAATCGGCGAGGTTCAATAATCCCTTCTCGGAAAAAGAACGTTCAATCAAATCTGCATTTACGAAGGGTCCGCAAAAGAAATTATTCTTAATTCTGTTTATGAGTGTGCTTTTACCGCTACCGTTAGGCCCGGCCATTACACGTATGCGCTTATTTATCGGTGGCATGCATTATAGTTCCGGAAGTATATTTTCTGTAATATTTTTTCCCAGGTATATTATTGGCCGTGGCGACAACTGCTTTTTTCCCATCGACAGTTTCGATAATCACCTTTGCTGTATTTGCATAAACTTTAGGCATATGGAGTGCCTTTGCTTCGGAAGCTGCACTTTTACCTGCGTAGGCAGCTATAGAACTAATTAAAGTAACAGCTTGTCTACTGTTTTCGACTGCGTTAAAGTCCCTACCCTTAACGGGACCGGCTTCTCCGCCGCTGTAAGATGTAAGTCTGTCACTTGCCTTAATTCTACGAGGGAGTGTCCGGCTTGTTGTATTTTTTCTCTTCGTTTCTCCTATCTTCTTCTTTTGCGACTTCATACCGCTAAGTTACTCTATTTTCCCGATTAATGGAAAGCTCAACGATTATAAGAAAACGATTATTTTTATTAAAATATATTAAAACTTTCTGTAATAAACCCATCATAACACAGTATGCCATTCTGGTTTTTGGAGAAGGTCCCGGGGAGCCGGACGTAGCCATCAGCGAACACAGCAGCAGCGGTGTATGGCCGCTGTGCAATTATTTAAAATGTGTAAGACGCTATTTTTCATCGCGAGCTGCGGGTACGTGCATCCTTTCCGGACCAAACGTTGCGAAGCTCAGGAAATGAAATTCTAAATGGTCAGTCAACTGAAAGTACCCGCGGATGCGATCATTATGGAGTCGCATGCGCGGCATACAATGACCAGCATCAGAAACGCCAACTGCATTGTTTTCAGAAACAGGATGTCAGAAAAAAAGCCTGTATTGGGCGTAAGTACGGCGAGTCATATCACATATATCATCTCGGAGCGTTTTAAGAAAGTTTGCATGCGGGATATGGGCCTGGTGCACTATAAAGACCTGAAGCGGATTGCCGACGACCAGATCGTCTACATCCCGTTTTTCTCCTCTCTGCAGATCAACGCAAAAGAGCTGCTGGATCCGTAGCATTATAGCGTTCAGAAGGCATCGGTATTCAGGGTATGTTATTCAGTAACGCATATCCCTGGTAAAAGCTCCGGTCAACCGGTTGTCTGGTGTGATGGTCAATCCCTTTTCATCCTTTGTCAAATGCAATGGAGTTTTAAGGGCCGGAAGATAATACCATTTAAGATCGGTTATTAATGATATTTTTGCCATGCAGGACAGTGGTATACACTATAGTGCGGCTGAAACCAGGCCGGCCTTTTTGATAATCTTCACGTATAATAAATAACAAGGGGTATGAGATCTTCTGCATTACTACTGCTTATCGGTTTTTCCGTTTTCATATCGTCAGACGTTTTTTCCCAGCCGATGCCCATCATGAAGTCGATCTATACCGATTCAGCCGCAAAGATGACAGTTCCCTTCCCCGACTATCCGAGACCTCAGTTGGAGCGACAGCAATGGATGAACCTGAATGGCAAATGGGATTATCTCGGAGGAAAGGATGAACCGGACCCACTAACGGCGAAAACTATTCCGTCGTTCGATCATGCGGAAAAAATCACGGTCCCTTATCCTCCCGAGTCTTTCCTTTCCGGAATTGAGCGAAAGCAGGAAATCAACATGTGGTATAAAAGAACGTTTAGCCTTCCTGCCTCGTTTAAGGGAAAGCGCATATTGCTTCATTTTGGAGCTGTAGATTACCAGGCCGTTATATTTATCAATCATGCAAAGGTCGCTACCCATACCGGCGGATACGAATCATTTACAGTGGACATCACGGATCATTTGAAAAGGGGAGAAAACACCCTCGTGGTAGGCGCATTGGACAAAAATGACGGCAGGTCTGTTTCGGGCAAGAACGGCCCACGGGGAGATTATACTTTTATGTCAGGCATCTGGCAATCAGTCTGGCTGGAGCCGACGGCGAAGGTTTACATCCGTGATATCAGGTTGACTCCCGATCTTAAGAGAGAGGGGCTTTCTATTAAAGTGCACACCAGCGAAGCGGCATCGGTAACGGCTATTGCTTCTATTGGCGATGAAGTAGTCGGGAAAGTCACAGGAAATAGCAAGGATGAATTATTTATAGCTATAAAAAATCCCGTGTTATGGTCGCCGGACCATCCTTTTCTTTATGACCTCAAAATTCAACTGGAGAATAAAAAAGGCAAGGTGGAAGATGAGGTCAAAAGCTATTTTGGTATGCGATCTATCGCGCTGGGACGGGTGAATGGCGTGTTGAGGCCGCTGCTCAATGGAAAATTTGTATTGCAGCTGGGTCTTTTGGATCAGGGTTATTGGCCGGATGGAATATTAACCGCTCCAACGGACGGCGCCTTAAAACATGACATCGTGCTGGCAAAAAAGACGGGTTTTAACCTGATCCGGAAACACATGAAGGTCGAACCCCAGCGCTGGTATTACTGGTGTGACAAACTGGGGTTGCTGGTCTGGCAGGATATGCCGGCTATCTGGTACCAGGATGAGGATACCGCCACCGTCCGGCCTCAATTCCGGCGGGAATGGAAAGAAATCATCGATCAGCATTATAATGCACCTTCGATCATCACCTGGGTCCCGTTCAATGAAAATTGGGGAGCTTTTGATGTAAAAGAGATTACAAGCTGGACAAAACGGTATGATCCCTCGAGGCTGGTCGATGGGAACAGCGGTTTTAATAACAATCCTTCTTATCAAAAACCCTACGGCGATCCGGGGAACGGGGACTATGTGGATACACACATCTATGTAGGGCCTTATGGAGCCTCGGTGCCTGACAGTCATCGCGCTGCCGCGCTCGGGGAATTTGGCGGGCTTGGTTTGTTTGTCCGGGGTCACATGTATCCGGTGGCCAACAATGCTTATGATATGATGGTATCAAAGGAGGCCCTGACAGACAGGTATGTGCTGCTCCTGACGGAAGTGGAGCAGTTGATGAAGTATAAGGGATTAAGCGTAGCCATCTATACCCAGACCACTGACGTGGAGCATGAGATTAACGGTCTTGTTACCTACGACAGAGCCGTCGACAAAATGGATTTTGACAAGGTGTACCAAATAAATACAGCCATTATCCGGTCAAGCAAAGCATTGAATTTGGATACCGCACGCGTTGGGAATGTTCCTAAATAAGCCCAGATACTAAGGAGTAGCCTATTCACTCTAGTGGATCCTGAATAAAAGTTCCGGTCAACCGGTCCTTTGTTCTGATGGTTAATCCCTTTTCATCCGCTGTTTCCATCTGGAAGATTGCCGCCCGCCGGGGGCGGGTGCCAGCACAGCAGTGACTGCTTCGTCCTCCCAGCGGGTGGCGGCGAACAGCGCCGCAACTTCTTCGATGATCTCTCCGGTGATCTCTCCGCCCGTTTCACCGGGGGCAGCTCCAGGAGTTTCCAGCTCTTCGGGATGAAAATACTTTTCAATAAAATGGGTATTGAACTTCCCTTCCCTGAAAGCAGGTTGCTGTACCGCCCATCTGCCAAAATCAAGGGTGGTGCGTACGCCGCTCACCCGGTATTCACCGGCGGCGCGGACCATCCTTTCGATGGCTTCCCGGCGGTCGCTTCCCCAGACGACGAGTTTGGACAGCAAGGAATCATAGAAGACAGGTACCTCCATGCCCTGCTCATAACCGTCATCGACCCGGACACCGGGACCCGAAGGCCGCAGGTAGGTCTTTAATAAGCCGGTGTCGGGAAGGAATTGGTTCCCGGGATCCTCTGCGCAAACCCTTAACTCAATGGCATGGCCGTAAATGCTCAAATCGGTTTGCTTATAGGAGAGCTCTTCCCCCCGGGCGATCCGGATCTGCTCTTTGACCAGGTCCAGCCCCGTGATCAGTTCGGTGACCGGGTGCTCTACCTGGAGGCGGGTGTTCATTTCCAGGAAGAAAAAACTTACTTCTTGTTCCGGCCGGGAGTCGTCCACCAGGAACTCCACGGTTCCGGCACCATAATAACCACAGGCTCTGGCCACATCAATGGCGCACTGTCCCATCTTTTCCCGCATCCCGGGTGTGAGGATGGAGGAAGGTGCCTCTTCGATCACTTTCTGATGCCGTCGCTGGATCGAACATTCCCGCTCAAAAAGATACACATAGTGACCCTGCTGGTCGCCCAGAATCTGTATCTCAATGTGCCGTGGTGAGCTCACATATTTTTCAATAAAAACGGCATCATCGCCAAAGGCGCTCATGGCCTCGCTTTTTGCCAGCCGGATCTGCTGTTCCAGCTCTGCTTCATGATGCACGATCCGCATGCCCTTGCCCCCACCGCCGGCCGAGGCCTTGATCAGGATCGGGAAACCGATCTCTTCGGCTACGGACCTTGCCTCGGCCAGGTCCTTTAGGGGCTTTTCGGTGCCGGGCACCAGGGGGACCTTGAATTTTTGGGCGGCCTGCTTGGCGGCCAGCTTGCTTCCCATGATCTCTATGGAACCGGCCGGCGGCCCTATAAAGGTCAACCCGGCATCAGTGACTTTTTGGGCAAACGCGGCGTTCTCACTTAAAAAACCATAGCCCGGATGAATGGCATCCGCCTGAAAGCGAAGCGCCGTTTCAATGATCTTATCGCCCAGCAGGTAGGACTGTGCCGATGGGGCCGGCCCGATGCACATCGCTTCGTCAGCGAATTGGACAAAAGGCATCGTCCTGTCCGCTTCGGAATACACCGCCAGGGTGGCGATGCCCATCTCGCGGGCAGAGCGCATAATTCTAAGGGCGATCTCCCCCCGGTTGGCAACCAATATCTTTTGCATGAAGTAAAAGTAAGGTCTTTTGCAGTAACCGTAAAAAGTGGACCATCGCCTCAGTGGGGCTGGAAGCACAGCGACGGGCAGCAGGATGCGTGTTTGAAGCCGCGTTTGCTTACTTTTGCCTCCAATATGGCCTCTGCATCCAAGCAAATTATTGCCCTGGTGGGAAAAGAGCTGAAGCTGGAATGGCGTCAGAAGTATGCCTTGTATGGCATCCTGCTCTATCTCTCGTCTACCATTTTCGTGATGTACATCGCCATGGGAAACCCCGCCGCGACGGTCTGGAACGCCCTTTTCTGGATCGTACAGCTTTTTATCACGGTCAACACCGTCGCCCGCAGTTTTCTTCAGGAAAGCGGGGGCCGGATGCTCTACTTCTATTCGCTGGCCGGCCCCCGGGAGTTCATTATCGCCAAACTGGTTTATAACCTTCTGTTGATGTGTGTGATGAGCCTGATCAGCCTGGTGCTCTATACCGTTCTTTTGGGCAACCCGCTGATCAATGGACTGTTTTTCGTCGGCATGGTTTGCCTCGGCGGCATCAGTCTGTCGCTCGTCTTTACCATGTTGTCCGCCATAGCGGCCCGCGCCGGGCAGAATGCTGCGTTAATGGCGATCATGGGTTTTCCCCTGGTCATCCCCATGCTGCTGATCCTGGTCAACGCCTCCAAGACGGCATTTCTGGATGTTTACCAGCCAGGACTTGCCCGCATGATATTGCTTTTGTCGGGCATGGACGTGCTGGTCATCGCGCTCTCGTTGGTTTTGTTCCCTTTTCTGTGGAAAGATTGATTTTTTACCAAAGGAACACCCGATTGGTTAGACGGGGCTCATCCCAAAGCAAAGTTCTGTAAATAGCCGTTAAAACTCGGCCCAACGCTACACCACCCTTTGGAATGTGTCAAATATCATGTAGGTTTGCAAAAACTTTCAGGGCACTATAAGCCTTTTCGGACATGAAAAAAAACTGGTGGAAAATTCTATGTGTCGTCTTGTTGTTTTATACCATTATAGGGGGATTACTGATGCCGGTTCCGGCGCTGAGTATTCTTCATGAGACCATCCGTAATTTGTATTTCCATGTCACGATGTGGTTCGGCATGCTGGTGATCTTTGCCGTTTCCTTCATTTATTCCATCAAATACTTAAATAGTCTCAAGCATGAACACGACATCGTTGCCTGTGAGGCAGCGAACGTAGGGCTGCTTTTTGGCACCCTTGGCCTGATCACCGGTTCAATCTGGGCAAAATTTACCTGGGGTTCCTACTGGAGCAATGATCCCAAGGAATTGTGCGCTGCCATCGCCTGGCTCATTTACATGGCTTATTTTGTACTCAGAAACTCTTTTACCGACATGGACAAACGCGCGAGGGTGTCCGCGGTATATAATGTGTTCGCTTTTGTGATCGTCATTCCCATCCTGTTTGTCATCCCCCGGATGACGGACAGCCTGCATCCGGGCAACGGGGGCAATCCCGGCTTTAATACCTATGACCTTGACAGCAATCTGCGCATGGTCTTTTATCCTGCCGTGGTGGGCTGGTGTCTGTTGGCGGTCTGGTTGCTGAACCTGCGCGTAAGAATGAAACGAATCGAATTTAAAAAATTGATGAATGCGTAAACGATCCCTGTACTCCGGTTTGATGGCTGCACTGTTTTTTCTGATCCCGCAGCTGGGCTTCGCCCAGGCGCCCGCGATGGATTCCGTGATGGTGAAAGACGGAAAGATATATGTGGTGGTGGCCGTGCTGGTGGTGATCTTTATCGGCATCCTGCTTTTCTTATGGAGCATGGAAAGACGCCTGAAGCGGCTGGAGCATGCGGAGCAAAAATCCTGAGTTTCTATACACCAAAACGATACCCTATTATTTAAATCCCACAGCTATGGCAAGCCAAGCGCAGCAAGTGCCCTATAGTTTCTTTCAAAGCGTGGAGACCAGCTTTGATGAAGCCGCCCGTTTCACTAAATGGGAAAAAGGGATCCTCGAGCAAATCAAAGCCTGTAATTCCGTATACCGGATGAAATTCCCGGTCAGGATCGGCAAGGACATCGAAGTAATTGAAGCCTACCGCGCACAACATTCTCATCATAAGCTTCCCTGTAAGGGCGGCATCCGCTTCAGCGAGGAAGTGAACCAGGATGAGGTGATGGCGCTGGCGGCGCTTATGACCTACAAATGCGCCATCGTTAACGTCCCTTTCGGGGGTGCGAAGGGCGGCATCAGGATCCATCCCAAGAAATACAGCGCTTATGATCTGGAGAAGATCACCCGCCGCTATACCTCCGAGTTGGTCAAGAAGAACTTTATCGGACCGGGCGTTGATGTTCCGGCCCCCGACTATGGCACCGGCGCGCGTGAGATGAGCTGGATCCTGGATACTTACCTGAGCCTGCGCCCGGGCGATATCGACGGCATGGGATGCGTGACAGGAAAGCCTGTATCCCAGGGCGGTGTCAGGGGCAGGACCGAAGCGACAGGTCTGGGTGTTTTTTATGGCCTCCGTGAGGTCTGCTCTAAAAAAGATGAAATGAAAAAGGTAGGTCTTACCACAGGTGTGGAGGGTAAGAATATCATTATACAGGGTCAGGGAAATGTAGGTTTTCACGCGGCAAAATACTTCCATGAGGCGGGCGCCAGGATCATTTGTCTCATCGAATGGGACGGCGCGATCTACAACCCCAAGGGAATGGATCCCGAAGAGGTATCGAAGTTCAGAAAGGAAACGGGTTCGATCATCGGATTCCCCGGCTCCAAAACGCTCAATAAAAACACCGACGGTCTGGAGCTGGAATGCGATATCCTGATCCCGGCGGCGCTGGAAAAGGTCATTGATCAGTACAATGCCCCGCGTATCAAGGCCAAAGTGATCGGGGAGGCCGCCAACGGCCCCGTCACCCCGGAGGCTGATGAGATCCTTCATCAGAAAAACGTGATCGTGGTGCCTGATATGTTTTTAAACGCCGGTGGCGTGACAGTATCTTATTTTGAATGGTTGAAAAACCTGAGCCATGTTCGTTACGGGCGCATGGAAAAACGCTTTAGTGAGAACATGCATCACCATATCCTGGCGCAAATAGAGGCCCTGACCGGAAAACGCGTAACGGAAAACGAGCGCCGGTTCATTTTGCATGGCGCCGATGAGGTGGACCTGGTCTACTCAGGTCTGGAGGAAACCATGATCCAGGCGGTAGGTGAGATCCGCGAGATCATGGCCCGCAATAAAAAGATCAGGTACATGCGCAGAGGAGCTTATGTATGCGCCATTAACAAAGTTGCCGAGGCCTACGCCCAGCTGGGTATTTTCCCCTAAAAGGCTCATGGGTATTCCGGTAACCCTGAAATGTACCGGCCCCCGCTTTCTCCGCATGCTACCCCGAAGGTCTTATCCCCGTTGGTCAGGATCAGGAAGGGGACTTTTAATGTCATGTTGTAACCAAGTATCTGAAGCAGGGTCTTCCCGTTCAAAGGTGTTCCGGGTTCCTTGCATTCAATGATCATCCAGGGGACGCTGTTGTTATACACCACGATGTCACAACGCTTTTTCAATGGGCCGAGGCGTATCTCCTTTTCTACCGCCATCAAAGGACCCGGATACCGCTTTTCAGTAATCAGGTAGTGCAGAAAATTTTGCCTGACCCATTCCTCCCCGGTGAGCGATACAAATCTTTTACGTATCCTGTCCCAGATCACCCGCTTGTTTTCCAGCATACGGATGTTAAAGTCCGGTTCAGGATATTTGATCGTAATCAGGGTTGGCATCTCATCGGTTGGCATCGGGATGTAAAATAATTATTTTATATTTAACAGCGTAAGCGCAAGACAAAAGAAGAACATGAAAACAAAAGAAGAGATCGTCGCCAACTGGTTGCCCAGGTATACCGGGGAAAAGCTGCAGGGTTTTGGAAAGTATATTCTCCTCTGTAATTTCAACAATTATGTGGAGCTGTTTGCAGGATGGCACAAGGTGAAGGTGGTCGGAGAGGACCGTCCCATGCAATGTGCTACGGCGGAAGGGATCACCATTATTAATTTCGGCATGGGCAGTGCCAGCGCGGCCACCATCATGGACCTGCTCAGCGCCATCAAACCCAAGGCCGTCTTGTTTTTGGGAAAATGCGGGGGCATCAAGCGGAAGAATAAGCTGGGGGACCTGATCCTCCCCATTGCAGCCATCCGGGGAGAAGGCGCCTCTGACGATTATTTCCCGCCCGAGGTGCCGGCATTACCGGCCTTCGCGCTGCAAAAGGCCACTTCCACGGCCATTCGTGATAACAACCGTGATTATTGGACCGGGACCTGCTACAGCACCAACAGGCGTGTCTGGGAGCATGACGGTGAGTTCAAAAAATACCTTAATAAAATACGCGCGATGGCGGTGGACATGGAAACCGCCACGATCTTCACGGTGGGATTTTACAACCACATCCCTACCGGCGCTCTCCTGCTGGTATCCGACCGGCCCATGATCGCCGAGGGCGTCAAAACCGAGAATAGCGATAAAGGCATCACGGCTAACTATGTGGAGCTTCACCTTAAGATTGGCATTGATTCACTGAAACATCTGATCAATAAAGGGTTGACGGTAAAGCACCTCATATTCTGAATCTCCAGGAATAAGCCGAGGGTGATCAGCTTTCAACAGACCCTGCCTGATGAAGGGACTTTAGAAACTTGCTTTAAACTGAACGTTTTACAACAAAAAAACAAGTATGCAACAGGTAGAACATATTGGGATCGCCGTCAAATCCCTCGAACAAGCCATTCCGCTTTATGAACGCTTGCTGAACAGAAAGTGCTATAAGACCGAGCAGGTGAAATCCGAACAGGTGAATACCGCTTTTTTTAAGACGGGGGACACCAAGATAGAATTACTGGAAAGCACGGCGACCGGATCCGCCATCAACCGGTTTATCGAAAAGAAGGGAGAAGGGATGCATCATATTGCCTTTCTGGTGGAAGACATCACAGCGGAAATGGAACGGTTAAAGAAGCAGGGGTATGTGTTACTAAATGAAGCGCCCAAAAAAGGAGCCGACAACAAATGGGTGTGCTTTCTGCATCCCAAAAACACCCAGGGTGTATTGGTGGAATTATGCCAGGAGATCGGCCAGGCACCCCATTAAGATCACTCCTAACCTAGGGGTAAGGGCATAGTTAAAAAAAGCCGGTATATGACCGGCTTTCGTATAAGAATGTGAACTATTTATCAATGATCCTTTTCCCACAAATATTTTTCATAATATTTGTCTTCAAGATTGCGGTTGCTGTCGAAGAATACGTTGCAGATGTGCCCCAGCAGAATAATTCCTAATCCCGTGGTAAACCATGCCGGCCAGGGATAAGTACGTCCAAAGGACGCCTTGTTCTGATGAGCGAACACGATCCACATTATCGCGATGATGATGCCGTAAACAATGGCATGGACCACCAGTAATTTCCAGGAAGGCGCTTTATATGTCTTTTCTTTAAAGTCCTTTTCGCTCATGATGTTTAGATTTGAAGGAACAAAGATAATAAACTTTGTATTTTTTTCAAAATATCGTGGAAGGTCGCAGCTGTTCAGCGTAGTTTATTATATTTATGTTTTTTACTATATGGAAATGCCCGTCTTTTCCCTTTGGTGAGCAGCGTGTGGGCTGGGAGCGATCTGATTTAAAACATTAGTGTCAAAAAGGACTTTAACGTTTTTGCTTGTCATAGATTTCCTGCCGTGCTCTTTCAACTTCTGCTGTTATTGTTTTCAAGTCAGGTTCCTTTGTCCTAAAGGAGCTTAATAAACGTGTTATCTTTGAGTCTACCACTTCTTTCTCCAATTCCTTGGAAAGCTTAATCTTCTCTTGTCCGGACAACCGTTTTACCATGGACTGTATCTGGTCAAAGGTTATATCTATTTGTAAGGTCGTTCTCATCTTCCAAAATTTACTAAAAAATGTTGCTTCAACCATCCCCATTTCTCTGGGCTATTTGCAAAGGCAGGTACTGCCCGAACGCCATTAAAAGCATCTGCAAGATAATATTAGCGCCAAAAATATGCGTTACATGCTCGCAGCTGTCCGCCCAGACTGCCTGTTCATTCCACTCTGAATTGCTGGAAGGCCCTTCAGCACAGGATCATCAGTTTACACGCCGGTTTTCATGATGCGGTTGCCTACCCATACAAAGCGGTTAACCACGAACATCGGGTCTGTGAATCCCGCGTTCCCGGCGGGATTACCGCCCGTGACATGAAAATCAGAAAAGGCGGCATGTTGGTTTACCCAGATATATCCCGTCAGGTTAAAGGTGACGGGCGCGAAGACCGCGTTCATTTCCCTGGTGATCACAGCCATGACATCGGGACGGGTCGTATAGGCCGCGCACGTGATCGCGCCGTGTTTTTCAGCCATCTGTTTTGCCAGCCTGACGGACTCCGCGGTGTCTTTGGTCCTGATCAGGACGATGACGGGTCCGAAAAACTCCTGCTCATACAGCTCGTGGCTGGCCGCATCGGTCTCCAGCAGGGTGGGTGAGAAAGTTCGTGCATGGGTAAAAGCCGCGTTGGGCACTGCATCGCCTTGCAGCGCTATCCCGGTCTGTTCCTGGGTGACGGCCTTGGCGCGCTCCAGGGTTTTTTCATTCTGGATGGCGCCCAGGGTTCCGGCGCCCATTTTTGGATTGGAGACCAGCGCCGCCACGGCCTCTTTTATTTGTGCCACCACTTCTTCATAGGATAAGTTGTTCTGCGGGGTACCCACACCTGAGGCGGGGATAAAGAAATTTTGGGGGGCGGTGCACATCTGGCCGGAATAAAGACAGGCAGAGAAGGCCAGGTTTTCAGCGACGTCACGCATGTTCTCCACCGAATCAAGGATCACGGAATTGACGCCGGCTTTTTCGGTGAAAACCGTTTTATCGGGGATGGATTCCACGTAGTTCCCAAAGGCGGTCCCCCCGGTATAGTCTATGAGCTTTACGAGCGGATGGTTGCATAATTTCTTGGCGATCAGGTGTCCGGCCGTGTCGGCAGCGAGTTGGCAGAGATGCGGGTCCTGGCCGTTTTCCCGTAGGGTCTTTTGGATTTCTGCCACTACGATGGCGATGGGCAGCACCGCTCCTGGGTGGGGCTTTACAATCACCGGGTTCCCGGTGACCAGGTCAGCGTATATGCCGGGCATGCTGTTCCATACCGGAAAGGTGGAGCAGCCGATCACCACCCCTGTTCCTTTGGGCATCGGCCGGAAGGTTTTTTCCAGGGTAATGGCCGATTTACCCATGGGCTTCGTCCAATTGACTTCCGCCGGGAAACGCGTCAATTCCTGAAATCCCATAGCGATTGCTTCCAGGGCCCTGTCGGCGGCATGGGGGCCGGAGGCCTGAAAACTCATCATGAAACTTTGCCCCGTGGTATGCATCGTGGCGTAGGCGATCTCAAAAAAGCGTTCCTTAATCTTTTCCAGGGATTCCACGAGAAGGGCCGCCCTTTCCTGAACGGGTGTGTCCGACCACTGGCCCGCGCCCCGGATCGACTGGCTGACAAGGGTGCCCACCGGGAGGATGGGGTAGGTGACCCCAAGGTTTTCGAGTGTATAGGGAGAGATTTCTTCCCCTTCCCAACCGGTAGCCTCCTCCTGGAGCAACGCTTCGAAAGGATGGTTCAGCAATTTTTTAAAGGCATCTTCCCCTTTTGCCATGGCATCTTCCCCATAGGCTTTAGGGTGTTCCGGATAATGGCTGTAAAAGCCCCTGAGTTGGTTGGCGTGTTGGGCATCCTCTATCACGGATTGGTATTTCTCAAATAACATAACCTGTTGATTTTTTCTGAGTATTCTTCGTGTCCGCAGTCTGGACCGCTGCCATGATTCCGCGTAGCTATTCAATAGCAAAGGGCGTACCGGGAGATCATCCGTCATTTCAAAAAATAAGGGAAAACAGGGCTGGTTTTCCGGATGGTCCCTCCCGTATACGTCATGATTGCGGCAAGGTGGACGGTTCAAAGGTGATTTTTCCCGTTTGATAAAACTGGCCGTCTTTCGGTTTCAGGGAATGGGTGTTCAGGTATTTGATCAGGCGGTGCATCTCGTCTTCATGTTGTTTGACCCAGGCCTTATAGAGCGGTAGATTGGCCGCCGGTCCGAACACCCATTCGTTATAGGCTTCAAACAAGCCCTGCTTGAGAAGGGTCTGTTGATAAGCAAACAGCGAATAGGGATAAATGAATTTATAGAAGTCGCTCCAGTCAAGCACAAAACGCGTCCTGAGCATCACCAGTGTCTGTGGCGTAATGCCACGGGTAATGATGGTCCCGGAACCTTTGGACAGGGCATTGAGGAAGGACTGCTTGAAATCAGGCTTCGCGGCGGCGGAATTTTTATCCCCGTTCAAAGCCGGAAGTTGCGGATGCAGGGCGTTGCTGTTATTGAATAATTCCTTGTAAGAGGCCAGCAGGATGTTTTTCATTTCCGCAGTGCGGGTGGTGAACCGTTCCAGGTTGATGAATATTTCCCCGTAGATGACGGCCCATACTTTATCGGTACTGTAATAATAGGTGCGTGCGGCGTTGTAATAGTTTGAGGCGAATCCCGGGTCCACCTTGATGCCGGTGGTCCAGTAACGCAGGGCGTCGGTATATTCACGCTGGTCGGAATATATCTGCCCTAACTCATTATAGAGGTCGCCGCTGTTGGGAAATTTTTTCAATCCGCGTTTATAATTACGCTCGGCGGCTTTCGGGTCGTTCTCCGATTTATAGATGTTCCCGGCTATCTGGTAGGTCTGTACGTCAGCGGCGTCACTGTTGAGCACCTGCTTTATTATTTTGTCCGCCTGTTTCAGATTATTGTTCAGGTAATAGGAGAAGGCCAGTTGTTTGCGGTATTCGGCATTTTCGGGCGCGAGCTGTACGGCGCGGTTAAGTACGAGGATGGCATTGGCATAATCCCCGGAGCGCATAAAACCCTGTGCGGTCGAATACAGCTGCGAAGCATCCGACTGTGACCAGCCCAGGCCGTAACAGGAGGTAATCAACAGCAATGTCATGATCAGTGAACGTACTTGCATAACTGGCGTAAAAGTAAGGAAAAAACATTACCCCCCGCCCTGCAAGGACAATGCCAGAGAAGATAATCGGGAGCCTGTGCGGGGGCGGTGGTTCATAAGTCTCTTTCCAGGCACATGTTAATCTTTTCTTAAAAAGCTTTCGTTATTTTTTAATGGCAAAGAGATAGCGGTTACATTTGTAGCGGTATCGGCCTTCTGATGATAAGGAGGCCTCGCAACCAAGAAATAAATGCTACGATTCCAACATAGTGAATACCTGTATGCGCTGGTGCTACTGATCCTGATAGGGTTAGTCTTTGTCGGCGTGCGCTCCTGGAAACGCAGGGCCATCAACAAAATCGGGGAAAAGAGCCTGGTAGAGCAGCTCTTCACCGGCTACTCGCCGCGGTTGTTCAATCTTAAATTCTGGTTGCTCTTTGCCGGCTTTGCCTTTATCGTGATAGGCGTCGCCAACCTGCAGATGGGCAGTAAAATGGAAAAGATCACGCGCAAGGGAGTGGATGTGATGGTCGCCCTGGATGTAAGCAACAGCATGCTGGCCGAGGATGTGCAGCCCAGCCGCCTGGAACGGGCCAAGCAATTGGTGAACCGCCTGCTGGATAAAATGAGCAATGACCGTGTTGGGCTGGCGGTCTTCGCGGGGAACGCCTACCTGCAAATGCCGTTGACGGTGGATTACACCGCCGCGCGCATGTACCTTGGAAGCGTAAACCCGGGGATGATCCCTACCCAGGGTACCTCCCTTGATAAGGCGATCGATTTGTGCGCCCAGTCTTTTAATAAGAAAGAGCGTAAACACAAAGCCATGATCATCATCTCGGACGGAGAGGGCTGGGATAACGACGCCGTCGCCGCCGCGAAAAAGGCCCATGATGATGGGGTGGTCATCAGTACGGTGGGCGTAGGGACTACACAGGGG
>DASULB010000536.1:0-17780 GCA_036278455.1 Chitinophagaceae bacterium
ATATTCACTTCCCTTTGTGAATATTTGATGGCGTTATCGATCAGGTTGTTTATGGCATTGGAGAAATGCAACTTGTCCACCTGTAAAAGCAGGTTGTCGGGCGTGCATCTGAAGTCAAAATGAACCTCCTTATCCGCTTTCAATTGCTGTGCCGCGATGATGCCCTGGATAAGTGTTTTGATATTCACTTTTTCTTTATGCAATACCATCTCTTCATTCTCCTCTATTGAAATGTGTAGCACCTTTTCGACAAGGTCGGAGAGTCGCTTAAGTTCATGATGGGAGATGTCCAGGTACGATTGAGCCTTGTTTTTATCTTCCATGCCCCTAAAATGCTGCAAGGCTTCGATAGCCGCGCTGACGGTGGCGATGGGGGTTTTCAATTCATGGGTCATGTTGCTGATAAAATCGTTCTTGATCTCCGACCATCTCTTTTGTTTTAAGATGGTCCGGAGCATAAAGATAAAGCACCAGGTCGTCACCGCTAAGAGGATAACAGAGGCGATCAGGATCCACAGCAATTTGCCAAACAAGTAACCGTATGGCGTTTGAAAGGTTGCCCGGACATAAAGTTCACTCACCGGATTGGTGTGTACCCAATGGGTTTGTAAAGCAGTGTGATTCCGCCATTGCCTGCGAAAGGCTTTATCGCGGAAGGCGGTATGAGCTGTACTTTGGGTGTCCAGAATAAACGCAGCCCGGATGCCTCTGCCCTCTAATTCATCCCGGTACAGGGTGTCAAGTTTACTGAGCTTGTATGGCTGCCTACTGATGCGTTCGGAGATAAAATACCAATAAGGATTTTCAGGCGCATCTGAGGTTTCGGTTCCCGAATTGCGTGGCTGCGCAGAAGAAGAATCGGTGGATGTGCCACTTTTGTTATGGGACAATTGACGAATGATCAGCCTCCTCGAGCCGGGATGACCGTCCCCCCTGAAATAACGGCCTTTATCGCGCGGATTTCCCGTGCCGTTTTTGTCCCTGGATAAAGCCGAGTCGCCGTCAGGATCGAAGGCGGGATGCTCCCGGATATAGGCTTTCATGTCTGCATATCCTTTATGGCCTGCGGCTTCTCCGAGCGCGCCGTTAATGCTTCTTCCAAACTGGTCATAAGCGATGTGCCAGGCATTGTATAACCAATACCCCTGCACGGCGATAATACCGAGGATGCAGATGATCATCAAAATGAAGATATAACGGATGCGCTTTTTCACTTAAGACTTTAAAGGTGATACATAAATAAGGTTCAGGTCTTCCCTACCGCTGCAAATCTATACGCAATATCTTAGGGAGCTTCAACTTCTTAACAATATTTAACACTAAATATAAATTGTTAACATTAGATCATCTGAATCCGGTTCATCTTTGTGTTATAAAATGATAATCAACATGAAAAAGACAATCGCAATTTCAATCTCCTGTTTGCTGGCAGCGCTGCCCTTCACGGGGTTTGCCCAGCAAAAAACCTCCGGCGTGGTAGACTACACCATGACCATGCAGCGGGGTCCTTCACCAAACGGTGGTTCAAATGTCGCCGAAAGCGATAACAATAACGAAAATGATGACACCGGCGGCTCCAATGTTTTCACCATGAACCGCACCTTTACCTTTAATGCAGACGGTGGTAAATTGTCTTCACCTTCCTTTGAAGGGCGGCGCGCTGGCCGCACACAGGGCCAGGGATCGCGGCAGGGAAGGGGCTTCAGGGGAAGGTCTTCAGCAAGTGAATTCGTTAGCTTTGCGGATAAAAAATATATCCGCGCCTTCAAAAGAAATGACAACGATACGACCTTTTATATTTCCCAGGATTTCCGCCCGGCACAGGATTTTCAGGCCGCTGACAAGACCAAAAAGATTGCCGGATATACCTGCCATAAGGCAACAGCGAAAATGCGCAACAGCACCTATACCATTTGGTATACCACTGAAATTCCCGTGAGCTACTCACCGGTGAACGGGCTGGTGCCTCCTGATGGCGGCTTCGTACTGGCATTGCAAAGTGACCGCATGGAATATAAGGCGACTAAAGTGGAGCTACAGGCCGTGGCCGACAGCGCGGTGCAGGTTCCGGCACCCTCCCACGAACTGACGGAGACCGAAGTGCGGAGCATGCGCCACAGGATGTCCGGAGGCAGGAGAAGCAGAAGTCGTCAGGCTCAGTAAGGCGAATAAGGCAGTCGTCTCAAGTTCGGTATTTCACGGTTAACCACAGTATGATGCGAATTTTATTTATTTGTTGTGTAAGCTTGTTGTTATCCATCGAAGTGTATGGCCAGGCTTCCGTGGGAACCATCAAGGGCCGCGTAACGGATACCACCTCTCAGCCGCTCGAAAAAGCGAGTGTAAGTCTTCTTCTGGCGGCTGATTCCTCCGTGGTGATCAATGTGTTTACCACCGATGAGGGGAACTTTGAATTGAATGATCTAAAGGATGACCAATACCTGCTGCTGATTACCTACCTGGGTTACGGGCAGATACAAAAACGCATTAGCGTTACGCCGCAAAAGCCGGCTTTTGATCTTGGAACGCTGGTCATGCGCTCAAAATCTCTTTCGCTTCAGGGGGTAACGGTTACCGAAATAGCACCGCCGGTGGCCCTGAAAGGCGATACCATGGAATTTAACGCAGGTTCTTTTCAAACGCGTCCCAACGCCGTGGTGGAAGACCTGTTGAAAAAAATCCCCGGGATACAGGTGGCCAAGGATGGTACCATTACCGCGGAAGGGGAAACGGTCAACCAGATACTGGTGGATGGCAAGCCTTTCTTTGGCTCCGATCCCAAATTGGCGACCAAGAACCTGCCCGTAAATGTCATTGATAAGGTGCAGGTATTTGATAAGCTTTCGGACCAGGCGGCTTTTACCGGAATTGACGATGGCAATTCCTCCAAAGCCATTAATCTGACCATTAAGAAGGATAAGAAAAGGGGATTGTTTGGCCGGGGATCGGCCGGAGCGGGTACCGATGACCGCTTCGCCACTTCACTCAGCCTTTTCAGGTTCAATGGTGATCAGCAGATATCCATCCTGGGGAGCGGGAACAATACGAATAATTTAGGGTTTACATTTAATGATATCCGGGCGGCCGGTGGGGGCTGTGGCCGTGGTGGCGGCGGAAGAAGGGGCGGCGGCGGAGGGCTTTTGGGCGGCATTACCATGCCCAGCGGCAATGGTGTGACCAAAGCCTGGATGGGTGGCGTGAATTACCGGGATCAATGGGGGAAAAAGATCAGTGTTACGGGAAACTACTTTTACAATAACACATCCAAGTATATCAGCCAGCAACAGAACCGGCAATACATCCTGCCGGATACTTCCTATTTCAATTACCAGAACGCCCAGTCCGAGAATAATTCGACCAACCAGCGTTTTAACCTCCGGATAGAATATCAGATCGATTCCATGAATTCAATATGGTTTACCCCCACGTTGAGTTATACGACCAACGACTACAATGTGGAAGGAGATTACACCGCCATGGACGGTAAGCACAACCCTGTCAATGACGGAAATAATCTTTACACTTCTTCCGCCACTTCGCCTGATCTGAGTGGCAACCTGCTTTACCGCCGGAAATTTAAAAAGGAAGGGCGGACTTTTTCACTAAACCTGAACAGTGGTTACAATACCAATGACGCCAGTGGTGTGAACAGGTCCTTTACAAAATATTACCAGGGAAATGATCCGGGTGTTGATACCATCAACCAGCAATACGACCAGGACAATACCGCTAAAAGCTGGGGCATCAACATGACCTATACCGAACCCATTTTAAAGGACCGCATACTGGAGCTGCATGTGGGGCATTCTGCCAACCTGAACGAATCCAACAAGGATACCTATAACAAAAACCCGATGAGCGGGAAGTTTGACCTGATGGATTCCGTCTATTCCAATGCCTTCCGCAATACCTACAACACCAACAAGGCGGGTATCAATATACAGACCAGGAAATTAAGGTATAATTATACCCTTGGCATGAATGTGCAGCAAAACCTTCTGAACAGTTATTCGGTTACAGGTGATTCTTCTTTTGGCCAGAAGACCGTAAATTTTTTCCCGGAAGCGTATTTCAATTATACGTTTACCAATAACAACCGCCTGCGGTTTTATTATCGCGGCCGCACAGATCAGCCTTCGTTATCGCAGTTACAGCCCGTTCCCGATAATTCCGATCCGTTGAACACAAAGGTGGGAAACCCCAATCTGAAAACATCGTTTACCAACTCGTTTCGCCTGAATTACCGGGCCTTCAACAGAGAGAACTATCACATGTTCTTTGCCAACCTGAGCTTTAATACGGTATCCAACGACATTGTCAATTCAACCACTTACAACAACGCGGGCCAGCAAACCAGCCAGTATGTAAACGCGAATGGAAGTTATAACGCCAGCGCGTTCATCACCGCGGGGCTACCGATCAAAGACAGTAAGAACATGGTCAATTCTCACACCTCCGTCAATTTTGGAAAGGATGTGGGTTTTGTAAACGGCCAAAGGAACGCCGCCAGGACACTGAACCTTTCTCAGGGGCTGAGCCTGAATTACGCTTATAAGGAATTGTTTGATTTCAGGCTGGAAGGGAATGTAACCTACAATAAGGCCAGTTACTCCCTGCAAAAATCACAGAACACCGATTATTTGGATTACGAGGGCTCCCTGGACTTCAATATCAACCTGCCGGCGCATTTCACCGTGCAGACCAATTTTGATTACACAGCCAACACGGGTCGGGCCAGCGGCTATAACCAGAATATCGCCATGTGGAATGCGTCTGTCTCCAAATACCTGTTTAAAAAGCAGCAGGTACAACTCAAATTGGAGGCATTTGATCTGCTCAACCAACAGGTGAGCATCTCCCGTGATGTAACGGCAAGCTATATTGAAGATGAGCGCACGAATGTCATTCCCCAATATTTCATGCTGAGCGTCACCTATTTTTTGAATAAATTTCCCGGCGACCACCAAAGGGATGGTGAAAGACCGGGACCGCCCCGGCATTTCCGAAGGCGCTTCTGATATGCCGGCCGCAGGCTGAGGGCCTTCCGGCGACAAAGCTTTAAATATTCATCTTTTTCATTTCTTTTACCGCGTAATCGCATGCCCTGGCGGTCATGGCCATGAAGGTAAGCGATGGGTTCTGGCAGGCTGTGCTGCACATGAAGCTGCCATCGGTTACAAATACGTTTTTGACGGCATGCATCTGGTTCCATTTATTGAGCACCGAGGATTTGGGATCCTTGCCCATCCGGGCGGTCCCCATTTCATGGATGGCCTGCCCGGGAGTGGAACCGCTGTCAAAGGTGTTAATATTTTTGACACCTGCGGCATCCAGCATTTCGGCGGCATCATTGATCATGTCTTTTCGCATGCGGTGTTCGTTTTCCTTGAACCCCGCGTCAAACACTACGGTGGGCAACCCCCACTTATCCCGTTTGTCCCGGTCCAGGTAAACCCTGTTGTCTTTGTAGGGAAGACACTCCCCGAAGCCGCCAAGCCCCATTTGCCACATTCCCGGCTGGGAGAGCATCTCCTTGAAATCTTTTCCTACACCCATTTCTGCGATGCCGCGTTGCCACCCCGTACGGGAGGCACCGCCCTGGTAACCGAAACCCCGCACGTAATCCCGCTTTTCGCTTTGATCCACGTTGCGGAATCGCGGGACATAGATGCCGTTGGCCCGCCTGCCATAATAATATTTATCCTCGAAGCCAGGCGCTTCGCCCGAAGCCCCGCAACGAAAGTGATGGTCCATCAGGTAACGGCCGAGCACGCCGCTGTCGTTGCCCAGACCGTCAGGAAAACGATCCGAAGTGGAATTCAGCAGAATAAAGGCCGTTCCCACGGTGGAGGCATTCACAAACAACAAATGAGAGAAATACTCGCTCGTTTGTTTGCTGTTGGCATCGATGATCCTTACGCCCGTGGCGCGTCCCTTTTCCTTGTCATACATCACTTCTGAGACAATGCTGTCTGTCAGCATGGTCAGCCTTCCGGTGGCCATCGCCGGTGGCAAGGTCGTGGATTGCGTACTAAAATAGGCGCCGAAGGGGCAGCCGCGGCTGCACAGGTTGCGGTACTGACAGGGTCCGCGGCCATGATGTTTCACGGTGATATTAGCCGTACGACCGATCGTCATGATGCGGTTTTTGAAATTCGATTCGATGCCTGTTTTTACCTGCCGCTCCACGCAGTTCATCTCCATAGGCGGCATAAAGACGCTGTCGGGCAGCGGCCCATAGCCTTCTTTCTGTCCGCTGATGCCGGCAAATGTCTCCACGTAAGCGTACCAGGGTTCTATTTCCTTGTACCGGACGGGCCAGTCGGTGCCATGGCCGTCACGAGCATTGGCCCCGAAGTCCAGATCGCTCCAGCGGTAGCTTTGGCGGCCCCACATGATGGATTTCCCGCCCACGATATCCGGCCGGTACCAGTCGAATTTCTGCTTCTCTTCGTAGGGGGCGTCCGCATCCCTGAACCAGTAACTGGCGTTGTGCTCGCTGTAGGGATAATCACGGCTGAGGAATTCATGGCTCTTCCGCTGTTTTTCGGTGATGCGCCCGCGGTGTTGGAATTCCCATGGTTTTTCCAGGGCGGTCTTATAGCCTTTGATGTGTTCCAGCTGATGGCCTCTTTCGATCATCAGTACAGTGAGTCCTTTCTCCGTCAGCTCTTTGGCTGCCCAGCCGCCGCTGAGTCCCGAGCCAATGACGATGGCATCATATGTGTTCTGCGCGGTCGCTTTTGTGTTCAGATTCATGGTATGAGATTTAGGAGGCGAGGCAAGCCATCGCCGGTTCATTTGTTTTTTCCTGTAAAGCAGTGGATGATCAGCCTATAATGATGCGGTGGGTGCGCCGGGGCGGCTCACCGGCGTGCTCAGGTGGCCCAGGCTTTTTCTCCTTTCTTGTATGGTACGCATCCGTCATAGCGCCCGGGTATCTGCACATAGCGCAGGGTTTTGGTAGCGCCCGGCTCGGAGGTAAAGAAACCCAGCAAGGTGAGCTCTTTTAATTTCCGGTAAAAAGCAAGATCCTCACGGGCGTCTTTGTCTTTTTCCTTTCCCAGCACTACCTTATCCAGGTCGGCTACGGCGGTTTCCTGTTTTTCCGGTGAAAGTTTCAGAAAAGGATCTCCATAGCGTTTCCTGCAGCGTTTGTCAAACGCGGCAAGGCCGTCGTGGAACTGCGCCTGGTCGGCGTCAGGATAACACTCCTGCATCATCATGACGATGAAGACCGGCACACCGGCGTCCACGGCGCCAGGGGTGTCCGTCCGGGGAATGATGACATCGGCCATGGCGTGCACCATCTTTTGTTCATCATCGGTAAATTTGGCCCCATGGCCTTTTCGGGCTTCGGTCTGGCAACCATCCAGCATTACACTGAGCGTGGAGGCGCTGAGTGCTCCGCCCATTAAAACGGCTACACTTTTGACTGCATCACGTCTGTTCATAAATACGATTTTTACATGATAAAATAACTTTCCGGATGTTTTCAAAGCAAAAGGAACAACCCGGTGTTCCGGAAGTGTTTTATTCAGGTTGGACGCCGGACCGTTACACGTCGCAGATCTGGACACACTTTTTTAATGCAGCCATCTTACCGGCATTCTCCTTAGGTGTCGGAACAAATTCCTGCGCCACATGACCTTTAAAACCGGTATCCAGGATGGCCTGCATGACGGCCGGATAATACAATTCCTGGGTATTGTCGATTTCATGCCTGCCGGGTACGCCGCCTGTATGGTAATGCGCAATATATTCATGATTTTCCCGGATGGTCCGGATCACATCGCCTTCCATGATCTGCATGTGGTAGATGTCATAAAGCAGTTTAAAGTGTTCGGAACCGATGCGTTTGCACAGCTCGACACCCCATGCGGTATGATCGCACATGTAGTCGGGGTGATTCACTTTGCTGTTGAGCAGTTCCATCACCATGGTGACGCCATGGGACTCGGCTACCGGTAAGATCTTTTTCAATCCGGTAACACAATTTTTTAACCCGGTTTCATCATCCATGCCATCTCTGTGGCCGGAAAAGCAGATGACATTTTTAAAGCCCGCCTGCGCAATCACGGGAATGTCTTTTGTGTAGTTCCCGATCATGGTCCCGTGGTACCGGGGATTGTTCCATCCCTTTGGGATGCCCAGGTCACCACCATAGCACATGGCACAATATAATCCGTATTTCTTCGCAACGGAAAACTCCTCGGGCTTCAGCAGGTCGATGGCCGTCAACCCCATCTGGTGCAAACCCATACAGAATTCTTCGAGCGGAATGCTTTGATAACACCAGTAGCAGGCGGAGTGGTGGATATTGTTTCGCCACTGCATGGTCCCGCGCCCGGAAAAACGCGAGGCCGCTAAAAGGGACGGCGAAGCGCCGACCATTGCCGATCCAAGGACCATATTCTTTAAAGCTTTTCTTCGTGAGGTGGACATACGATAACGATTAGAGGTGAAAAATACCTGTTTTGCCTGAGGTTTCAAAATTTTACATTTTTTGTGGGCACATGGCACGCATCATTATTCCGCGCCATCCGGCCCGTGAAAATGATCCGGCGCCCTGTAGCCGTTGGCGGGAAACAGCGCCGGAAGCCTTTGTGCTGGCCCCGGAAGGGCATATCTCCGGCCTCCGGATCCTAATTTTAACGAAACGCTAACGAATGAAGTGATGTTCACGCTATAAATTTGTGCTTCTTCCGATGGGGTTCTTAACCCGTGTCATACCCTTCTGACAAAATTGCATTTTTATTATTCGATCATTTTAAAATAGGTTTCCTATGCGTGAACGTTTATTAAAAATCGTTTCTTATTGTTCGTTCCTACTGGTGTGTTCGGGTATTTTTTGTTTGAACGCCACTGCCCAGAACGCCACTGCCCAGAACGCCGCTGCCCAGAACACCGCCACCCAGAACACCACGCCCGCCGTCCGGTTGTATTCGCCTTATACGAGGATCTCGGTGCCTCCCGGCAAAACAATAAGCTATTCGGTTAAGGTGATCAACAACAGCTCAACCATCCGGAACGTCCCGGTATCACTTCTGGATTTACCCAGGGGCTGGACCTATACGCTGAAATCGGGTAGTTGGGATATAAGCCGGATATCGGTGCTTCCCAAAAGCCAGCAAACCCTGTCCCTGCAGGTGATGGTGCCCCTCAAGGTCAATAAGGGATCCTACGTACTGAAACTCAGGGCGGCGGGTTTTGATGTTTTACCTTTAACAGTGGTGGTATCCCAAAAAGGGACTTACAAGACGGCTTTTTCCACAAAGCAGTCCAACCTGGAAGGGGCAGCCACCTCAAATTTCACATTTAACGCCACCCTAAGGAACGAAACCGCGGATACCTCTTTGTATGCCCTTCATTCAGAAGCGCCTCCCGGTTGGAATGTGACGTTCAAAGCCAGTTACAAACAGGTGGCTTCCGTCAAGGTGAACGCCAATAACACCCAAAGTATCACCATTAATGTCAAGGCGCCCGATCAGGTGGCCGCCGGCACCTATAAGATCCCGGTGTTTGCCTCCACGGGGCGCACTTCCGCGGCCCTTGAACTGGAAGTCGTGATCACCGGCTCTTATGCCATGGAACTTACCACACCCAACGGACTGTTAAGCACCCATATTACCGCCGGGGATGAGAAGCGGATCCAGCTGGTGGTAGAGAACACCGGCTCAGCTGCCTTAAAGAAGATCTCCATGAGCTTTACGGCACCGGAAAATTGGGATGTCACCTTTGATCCCAAAACGATCGATGTGCTTCCGGCGGGGAAAACGGCGCAAGTGTTTGCCACCATCAAGGCCGACAAGGATGCCATAGCGGGCGATTATGACACTAACCTGGAGGCGAAAACGGCGGAAACGTCTTCCAAGGCGGTATTCAGGGTATCGGTCAGAACGCCGATGCTATGGGGATGGATCGGAATTTTGATCATACTCGTGGCACTTGGAAGCGTATATTATTTATTCCGTAAATATGGAAGGAGGTAGACCTTGAAGGAACGTATTATTAGTGAGAACATCATTGAGTTTGTTGAGTTGACAAAACAATATGGCACACTGACAGCCGTCGATCATTTGAACCTCACGATCACCAGGGGAGAGATCTTCGGTTTGCTGGGGCCCAATGGCGCGGGTAAGTCCACGACTATCCTGATGATGCTGGGGCTGACGGAGCCCACCTCGGGCCGGGCCCTGGTCGGTGGCATCAACGCCACGGTTTTTCCGGTGGAAGTAAAAAGAAGGGTCGGTTATCTGCCGGATAATGTGGGTTTCTATCAGGATATGACGGGCCTGGAAAATCTTGTTTATATCGCGCGGCTCAATCGCCTGTCCCACAGGGAGGCTACCGAGCGGGCGGTGGGGCTGCTTGACAGGGTGGGCCTCACGGAGGCGGCCGGAAAAAAGACCGGCAAATATTCCAGGGGGATGATCCAGCGGCTGGGGCTGGCCGACGTTTTGATCAAAAATCCTGATATCATCGTACTGGATGAGCCGACGCTCGGCATAGATCCCCGGGGAATAAGGGAATTTCTGGATTTGATCGTTCGACTCAGCCGGGAGGAGAACCTTACCGTGTTGTTGTCCTCTCACCACTTGCAACAAGTGCAGCAGGTATGTGACCGGGTCGGAATTTTCGTCAGCGGGAAGTTGATTGCCAAAGGCGACGTGGCTACCTTATCGGCTAAACTATTTTCAGGCGAACCCTATATCATCGAAGCAGGCGTGCATCTTACCGGTGACGCGGATGATCCCGCGTCACCGGGGCAACCTGCCGCCGTGGGCGGGCTTCGCGACACGCTGCTCCGGATGGAAGGTGTGAGCGCCGTCAGTTACCGCGGCGGTCACATGAAAATATCCTGTGCCGGGGACCTATCCGCGGAGATCGCCAGAGCGATCGTTGCATCCGGTGCCGCATTGAACACGCTTTCCAAAAAGGAATACGGGCTGGACGACATTTATCGCCGTTATTTTGAAAAGCAGGAGGCATCGTGAACCCAACCGATCAAGCACTGAGGCTTCATAAAGGATCATTTATGACAAAATTTTTCCAGTTTTTTGGCGACCTGAAGGAAAAATACACCGCAGGGGAACGGGAGAAGGTGTATTCCCCTTTACGGGTAATGGTATTTAAGGAAGTGTCCGACCAGGTCCGTAGCTGGCGCTTTATCATTCTGGGGGCACTGATGGTCCTGACCTGTATGGGATCCCTGTATACCGCGCTTACAAACCTGGCGAAGGCGGTGAAACCGCATGATCCGGCAAGCCATTTGTTTTTTCTGAAGTTGTTTACGCTTTCTGACGGCACGCTTCCACCCTTTCATGTTTTCGTCACCTTTCTGGGACCGCTGATCGGCATCAGCTTGGGTTTTGATGCGATTAATGCGGAACAGAACAACAGGACGCTGAGCCGCATCATGGCCCAGCCCGTACACCGGGACTACCTGATCAATGCCAAGTTCATCGCCGCTTTGATCGTCATCAGCGTTATGTTTTTTGCGCTTAATTTACTGGTAGTGGGTGCGGGAATGATCATTATCGGCATACCACCCACCCTCGGAGAGTTCCTGAGGATTTTGTCCTTTCTTATCCTGACCATCCTGTATGTGGCCTTTTGGCTCAATTTATCGATTCTGTTCTCTGTGAAGTTCCGCCAGGCAGCCACCTCGGCGCTTACTTCCATCGCGATATGGATCTTTTTTTCCGTCTTTTACCAGATCATCATAAAACTGATTGCCAAGGCCATTATTCCGTCACCCTATAGTGCCCCGCCGGGGTTGATCATCAAATACCAGAAGCTGGTGTTGGGGTTATCCCGGTTGGCACCGGGGCATTTGTTCAGAGATGCGACCACTACCTTGCTGGTGCCATCGGTGCGCAGTCTGGGGCCGCTGACGATGAGACAGGTTTACGGCACCATTCCCGGCCCGTTGCCTTTAGGCCAGAGTCTGTTGATCGTATGGCCGCAGCTGACGGGTCTGATCGCGGCCACCGTTCTGTGTTTCGCCTTTTCCTACCTGTCGTTCATGAGAAAGGAGATACGGTCAAGTTAAGGATCACCAGTCCACCACCGCCATGACGTCGTTGTTCAGATAAGGCCCCCCCGGATGGAGCGCTGAATAATCCAGGTTGATCCAGTACTGGCCGTTGTATTCATGGAAGTACAACTGCGTGACCGGCGGATCGTCAAAGAGTTGAACGATGGCGGACTTCATTTCCTCAAATCCTTTTTTGTCGCCACAATACAATTCCGGGTATGCATGACCCTTGATGAGCACGATCCGGGTCATACCGCCGATGGCCCGCATGCAGGAAGCCATCAGAATGGCGTGATCATCGCAATCGCCACCCAGCCCGTTGAGGATGGTTTCCCTAGGAGTGGCGAAGTACTCGTCCCGCCTGGGATCGGGTACATACTTGAAATTATACCGTATGTATTTGAATAAAGAGAGCAGCCTGGCGTTTTCACCGTATTTGGCGTAATAATCATTAAAATAGTCCAGTGAGTGCTTGATGGCGAAGTTGCGTACGACGGAATCCTGGTAATTCATTTTCGACCGGATATCCTTCACTGTTTTTCCCATCCGGCTATCCACATGCTGTGGATGCAGGCTTAACACATCGACTTGTTTTTGCTCACGGGTAACCCAGTTGCGCTGTACCATGTTTTCATAATCCTGCGCGATATCGGAAAAGGAATATTTGCCGGTAAAATGATTCCAGATCAGCAGCCCCAGCATGAGCACAAGAACGGGGATGATCAGTGGCTTAAACGCCCAGCGCAAAAGGCGTGTGATCAGAAAAGAAACGATCAGCGCGATCACGAGATCAAAATTCCATTCACCTACCTGCAAAGGGGGAATGAACCGGTTGAGGTAAGGTGCCAGAGGAATGATTACCAGCACACTGGTCACATTGAGCAGGAAATTCTGTGTAGCGGTATAATGTGATCGGTTAACCATTCCTGCTAAGCTATGAAAAAACCATGCCTAAGCAAGGGGTGCTGAAAGACCGCTTGCCGGCATCCTGGAGATGCCGGTGGCCCCAATGCTTACTGTTGCGTGGTTTCCGAAGGCTCTTCCTTTGCAAAGGTCTGTTGCAGGATGGAGACCATGTCCGCTTCCATGCTCCGGTGCACTTTGTCTTCGATCTTCCCGATGACCTTTCCTTTGTGAATCAGGACGATGGTCGGAACCTTATCGATATCGTACTGCTGCGCGGCGTCTCCGAGGCCATGCAACTGGTGATCAAGACCGTAGAGTTTGATGCGGTTCATCGGATAACTGGATGCCATCATTACGCGGTAAAATTGGGGTAACAACCGTTTGGTATCCAGGCACCAGGTACCGGCGAAGGCGACGACGTCGAAACTGTCGCGGTAATAACTGATGTATTTGGTCCATGCCGTATCGGGCTTATAACGGTTCACACCGGTAAAAAACCACAGGAAGGCAGAGTCATTGGCCAGCAACTTTTCATTAATCCTGCCCACAAGCACCTTATTCCCTGCTGCGTCATATTCGGTCTTATACTGCTGCTGTGCGCTTGCGCAATAAGCCAGTGACAGCATCAGCCCGAAAGTCAAAAAAATCTTCTTGGTCATTAATTTTATATTTTGTTAAAACGCCGCGGCAAGTTAAAGCTGTTCTCTTAATTCCACCAGGAATTTCCTGATTTTTTGCAAAGATTGTACCATTTCAAAATGCTGCTCGGTTGTTTTCTTTTCATCTTTCAATTTTTTCCGCACCCCTTCGATGGTATACTTCCGCTCACGCAACAGGTGGTAGATGAGTTGCAGGTTGCGAATGTCTTCCGGGCGGAATAAACGGTCACCCTTCCGGTTTTTTTTCGGCTTCAGAACATCGAATTCGTTTTCCCAATAACGAATCAGCGAAGCATTGGCGTGAAACATTTCGGCCACTTCCCCTATGCCGTAATATTGTTTATGAAGCGGCATTTCACTGATCGATGTGAGCACCTCACTGTCATAAGGATCACTAAGGGACTTGCGACCGCGCTTTTTTCCCGTATCGGACTTTGGCTCCGGATTTTGTTCCGGATGTTCTTTGGGCGGCTCCTCTATCCGTGGAAAAACATCTGCTGAACTCATAGCATAAAGATAAGATACTCCTAGAAATATTTTTGGAATAAGGGAAATACTTCAAAAACCATGCGCAAAAAAAGATGACATGGATCACCGTGCTTCCGAAAGGGATAGGGGTAACCGCGGAAGCGCCACCCACCCGTCTTCACGGGTACATGACCGGCACGCCGCCTGAGCAGGCAGGATATTTTGATCACTGCATGTAAAGGGGTATAAAATCTTCTCCGTCGTTAAAACTCCGCGTTGTTTGGTGTGCGCGGGAAAGGGATCACATCCCGGATATTGGTCATACCGGTGACAAAAAGCATCATCCTTTCAAAGCCAAGTCCAAAGCCCGCATGCGGACAACTGCCGAAACGGCGCGTATCCAGATACCAGTACATTTCTTTCGCAGGCAGGTTCATCTCTGCCATGCGTGCTACCAACAAGTCATAACGTTCTTCACGCTGGGATCCGCCAATGATCTCCCCGATGCCGGGCAGCAGGATGTCCATGGCGCTGACCGTCTTGCCGTCATCGTTTCTCCGCATGTAGAATGCTTTGATCTCCATGGGATAATCGGTGAGAATAACCGGTTTTTTAAAGTGCTTTTCCACCAGATACCGTTCATGCTCGGATTGCAGATCGGTCCCCCATTCCACCGGGTATTTAAATTTCTTTTTCTTCCAGGCCGGACTTGCCAGCAGGATGTCGATGGCCTCCGTATAAGTGATCCTGACAAAAGGTTCCTCCAGGCAAGCCTTTAGTTTTTCAATGAGCGGTGTGGGGTTGCGTTCCTGTTGGGGCTTTTGTTTTTCCTCTTCCAGCAGCCTGTTTTGTAAAAATTCCAGGTCTTGCAGGTTGTTTTCCAATAAATCGCCGATCAGGTATTTTAACATTTCTTCCGCCAGGTTGATGTTGTCTTCCAAATCATAGAAAGCCATCTCGGGTTCTATCATCCAAAACTCCGCCAGATGCCGGGTGGTATTGGAATTTTCAGCGCGGAAGGTAGGTCCGAAAGTATAGATATCGCCCAATGCAAGGGCCGCCAGTTCACCCTCCAGCTGTCCGGATACGGTAAGGTTGGTGGGCCGGCCGAAAAAGTCCTGACGGTAATCCACTTCCCCGTTATCGGTTTTTGGCACCTCCGTCATGTCCAGTGTGGTTACCCTGAACAGCTCGCCTGCTCCTTCCGCGTCCGAAGCAGTAATGACCGGGGTATGCAGGTAGACAAACCCGCGCTCGTTAAAGAACCGGTGAATGGCAAAAGCCAGCGCATTGCGCAGGCGAAAAACAGCGGCAAAAGTATTGGTGCGAAAGCGCAGATGGGCAATCTCCCTTAGAAATTCCAGGCTGTGCCTTTTGGGCTGCAACGGATATTTTTCAGGATCGCTGTCGCCAAGCACCTCCACCTCCCGGGCCTGCAGCTCTACACTTTGCCCTGCACCGGGAGAATTACGTACCTCACCGGTGACGCTCAGGGCGGCTCCGGTAGTAATGCGTCTTAATACGGAGGGATCTGTATTGTTAAAGTCGATGACCACCTGCAGATTAGCGCCTGTAGAGCCATCGTTGAGCGCGATAAAACGGTTGCTTCGGAAAGTCCTCACCCATCCTTTTACAATGACGGTATAATCCACCCTGCCGGATTCCAGGATGGCTTTTATCTTCGTTCGATCATTAAGCATAACAGAGCTGTATTTGAGAGGGCAAAGATAATGACCTTAAAGAGAATGAAGCAATTAAAGGCGGAAGATTGGCGAAAATGGCCCATGGGAGCCTGTATTTGGGGAATCGGGCGTCAAGCTTCCTGATCAGCCACGGATTTGTTAAATTTTCAATTTTTTGGCTGTTGTGAATTTTTTTCGTAATATTGCACTCTGCATCTGACTGATAAGATACTCTTTCCGCTCTTTCAGCAGCAGTTTCCTACAAAATATACCAAAATAATCATTCAAAATCATTTTATCATTAGGTTAACACTTCAGGTGGTTTTCATTTAATAATCTCCCTCAACGGGAAGAAAAATGTACTTCGTAACATCTTAACTCATGTATGACATCTTACAGTTGAACGACATGCTCGTTCCGGAACTTCTTGATATCGCCGAGAAGTTGGACATTTCCAATGTAAAAAGGGCAGGCAAGCAGGATCTTATCTACAAGATTCTTGATAAACAGGCAATCAGCACTACAGAGACGTCCGGTCGTAAAGCGCCGTCGAACGGAACCGCAACGAAAACCACCCGCCATAAACGTACTGCTAAAAAAGCGGCTGTCACCGCCACGGATCATGAGGATCAAAACGATCCGGAAGACACCACCAATTCTGAAGAGAAGGAAAAAACAGCGGCCCCCAAGGCGCATAAAAGGGGACGGAAGCCTTTAAAAAAAGCCGAGAAGGCCGACGCCGATAACGCCGTGACCGAAGCCCCGGAAGAAAAGTCCGCCGTCGAGAAATCAGTTACCGCAAAAGCGGAAGACAACGAAGGGCCTGACCCTGATAAAAAAACGCCCGAAATACCCAGAGCGGCGCCGGCAAGGGAAAAAAATGACGCTCCGAGATATCCTTCCCAGCAGAATAATAACTATGATCCCAATGAAGAATCACAGGTTCTCCACCGTTACAAACAACAACGGAAGGACAACGCTTTCAATATCGAATTCGACGGGGTCATCGTCAGCGAAGGTGTGCTTGAAATGATGCCCGACGGGTATGGTTTTCTCCGTTCCTCGGATTATAACTACCTGAGTTCCCCGGATGATATTTATGTGTCCCCGTCGCAAATAAAACTTTTTGGCCTGAAGACGGGTGATTCCGTTCGCGGAGCTGTCCGGCCACCCAAAGAAGGAGAAAAATATTTTGCCTTATTAAAGGTGGAAAGTATTAACGGAAAGAACCCGGATGAAGTACGTGACCGGGTGCCTTTTGATTATCTTACCCCACTTTTCCCGCATGAAAAATTAAACCTTGTCACGACCGGAAACAATTATTCCACGCGGATCATGGACTTATTTACCCCTATCGGTAAAGGTCAGCGCGGACTGATCGTAGCGCAACCTAAGACGGGTAAAACCATCCTGTTAAAGGAGGTGGCCAATGCCATTGCTGCCAACCATCCCGAATGCTACCTGATGGTGGTGCTGATAGATGAGCGCCCCGAGGAAGTAACCGACATGGCACGCAGCGTCAATGGTGAAGTGATTGCCTCTACGTTTGATGAGCCCGCCGACAAACATGTAAAAGTATCCGCCATTGCTTTGCAAAAAGCAAAGCGCCTGGTGGAGTGCGGACATGATGTGGTAATCCTGCTGGACTCTATCACCCGCCTGGCCCGTGCACATAATACAGTCATGCCGGCTTCCGGTAAGGTATTGAGCGGTGGTGTGGAAGCCAATGCGTTGCACAAACCCAAACAATTTTTTGGAGCCGCCAGAAAAATTGAAAATGGTGGTTCCCTTACCATTCTTGCGACCGCGTTGATTGATACCGGATCGAAAATGGATGAAGTGATTTTTGAAGAATTCAAGGGAACGGGTAACCTGGAATTGCAACTGGACCGCAAGCTTTCCAACAGGAGGGTATTCCCTGCCATCGATGTTACAGCTTCCAGCACGCGGCGGGAAGACCTGCTGCTTGATAAGGAAGTATTGCAACGGATGTGGATCCTGCGTAATCACCTGGCTGATATGAAT
>DASULB010000537.1:0-9651 GCA_036278455.1 Chitinophagaceae bacterium
ACAGCCCGCGCCGAAGACGGCGATAAAATGACGGGGCTGGAGACAGGAGCCGATGCGTATCTCGTTAAACCCTTTAATTCGAAGGAATTGCTTGTCAGGGTGAAAAACCTCATCACCTTAAGAAACAGGATGCGGGCAAAATTTAGCGGAAGGCTTGTCGTAAAGCCTTCCGAAATTGCCGTGACCCCTGTTGACGAGGTATTCCTGGAAAAGTTATTACAAGCCGTTGAGGCGCATATTGAAGACCGGCAATTTACGGTGGAAGTGCTGAGCAGAGCGGTAAATATGAGTACCTCTCAGCTCAATCGAAAACTCAAAGCCATTATAAACCAACCTGCTACACAATTTATTCGTTCTGTGAGGCTGCAAAGAGCCATGAAAATGCTAAAAAAGGAAGCGGGAACCATATCGGAAATTGCTTTTAAGACGGGCTTTGAGACGCCGTCTTACTTTACCAAAATGTTTAAGGCCCAGTTTGGCTGTTTGCCTTCGGAAAAGGAGAAGTTCCCCGAAGATGCATGATTTGTTCCATGGTATGCTTGATTTGTGCTAATCCCCGTCTATACTGTATATCCCAGAATTTCTTTTACTTCCGTTTGGCGTGAAATGTCCTAGAGAATGCGCGATCTGTCCTACCTCCTGGGCCATTCACCGACGTACTTTTACTGAATTGATTTACCGATGACCTTAAAACTTAAAATTATGACAAAGACATTTTTGATTGCTGCCTGGACAGCAACATGTTTTGTGGCCTTTCTCTCTCAAAGTTCCTATGCCTCCTCCCGGGAAAAAATGACAGATCCCGACCCCAGAACGACCAAAGCCATTCATCAGGATTTCCCTCAGGCAACACAAATTATGTGGAAACGGAAAGGTGAAGACTTTATTGCGATTTTTCATATGTATGAAAATAAAGTGACTGCAACCTATGACAATAAAGGGAAGCTTCTTTCTACCCTGATTCTCATCTCCAGCGAAAGTCTTCCTTTTGAAATCCGAACAAAGTTAGCCCAAAAGTATCCGGATTACAACGTTCAATGCGCAAGGGAATACATGGACAAACAGGGAGATAACTATTTTTTTATTCTCAAAAAGCAAGAGGGTGACCTAATCAATTGGCTCAGTATAAAATCTAATGACCGGCATGGCTTTACCATGCTTCAAAAGCTGAGCGAGCGTGCTAAGTAATGTTCCCCCGCTTAGTTCTTAGTAAAAAGGAGCGAGTCTGGGTACTCCCTTCCTCGCCTTTTTCCCATAGTTGAGGATTCTCTAAAATGCGCGAGTTTTTACATAGAATGCGCGATTTGTCCGATCACCATGATTGTTTTCGTGCAGCCTTTGAACTATAAGGAGGCAGGCATATTCGGTTCTCAGATTGTTTCCCAGCTACCTTTGTGCCTGCTGTTATAAATTTAAGGTCCTTATTTGCTGAATTCGATCCTGTGAATATTTAATCTGGTGGTGACTGCATGAATTTCTGGAGAAACAGATTGCTTCCCTATTGTGGTTGTGATTCCCGGGCGATGAAGTCGTATACGCGCCCAGAGTTCAAACAGAATGATTTGCCGTGACGGAGATGCATATATCCATTGGGCTCAGGAGGAAACCTTGTAGCAGTTCCTTTCTTATAAGTCTGGATAAGGATATCTCCTTCCATGATATTTTCAACTAAATTTGATGTTTCGCCCATGTTGTTGTTCGTTTTTTTTCCTATTGCCAATATAAATGTATTTTACTATACAGAAAAGTCAACGGGCGATATGATCATGTTCCATGGCAGACAGGAATCGTTCACAATCAAGCGCAGCCATACAACCGCTTCCTGCAGCAGTAACCGCTTGCCGATAAATAGGGTCTTGAGCGTCGCCGCAGCAGAAAATACCGGGGATATTTGTATTTGTAGAACAGTTTTTTGTTTTAATGAATCCTGCACTATCCATCAGAAGCCATGGCCTGAATAGATCAGTGTTAGGATGATGGCCGATTGCTACAAAAAATCCCGTTACATCCAAAATAGATTCCTCCCGGGTGATATTATTAAATACACGAGTGCCATTAACCCTTTCTCCATCTCCGAGAACTTCTTTTATTTCGGCGTTAAATATGACTTGAATGTTTGGTGTATTTTCTACTCTGTGAGCCATTGTTTTTGAAGCCTTGAAGCTCGATTTACGGACCAACATGTACACCTTTCTGCACAGCTTTGATAGATGCAGAGCCTCCTCTGTAGCAGTATCTCCTCCGCCAACAATTGCTACGTCCTGCCCCTTAAAAAAAAATCCGTCACAAGTGGCACAGGCCGAAACCCCGCAGCCGGCATATTTCTGTTCTGATTCAAGCCCGAGCCATTTCGGCGTTGCTCCGGTGGCAATAATGACAGTGTCTGCCATTATCACTTTCTTTTCATCGATCGTGATTTTATAGGGTGATTGAGAAAAATCGACGCTACTAACATGCCCTATACGCAAATCAGCACCCATCCTGGTAGCCTGCTTGTGGAAGGTCTCCATCATTTGAGGACCCATAATACCGTCCGGGTATCCCGGATAATTCTCAACGTCGGACGTTTTTGTAAGCTGTCCGCCAATAAACAGTCCCGTGTATAAAACCGGTTTTAGGTCAGACCTCGCGGTATAAATGGCGGCGGTATATCCTGATGGCCCTGATCCGATGATCAGGCATTTTATTCTCTCATCTAGTTCTTCTCTCAATTGTAGTTTTCCTTTTGATTTTAAGAAGGTTATGTTATTGTTTTAGTTTGTCCTGATATAAATCTCTGAACTTTTCCAGTTTTGGATTAATTACCATCCGGCAATACCCGGCTTCCTGATTTAGATTGTAGTAGTCCTGATGGCCATCCTCAGCTTTATAAAAATGCTCAAACATTCGCAGTTCCGTTACTATCATGTCCGGATATGAGTTCTGTACCTCATCAATAATTTTTATAGCAGTTTGTTTCTCCTCTTCTGTTCTGTAAAAGATTACACTTCGGTATTGAGAGCCACGATCTGCCCCTTGCCTGTCTATTGTCGTTGGGTTATGAGTGCTTAAGTGTATCCTTAGTAGATCGTCGAAGGAGATCTTTTCCGGGTTATAAGTAATCTCGACCATTTCCGCATGTCCTGTTGTGCCACTACAAACTTCCCTATAAGTCGGATTAATAACCGTTCCACCACTATAGCCACTTTCTACCTTTATCACACCTTTCAGTCTCTGAAAGATCGCCTCGGTACACCAAAAACAACCTCCACCGAAATCAACCTTCTTTTCACTGACAGCTATTTTGTTCAACGAGATAGCATTAATGCAATAGCGTAATCCACTGGGCATGGGCCCGTCCTGAAAGACATGGCCAAGGTGAGCATCGCAAGTGTTGCAGCGTGCTTCGATTCTCCGCATTCCGAACAAGTTGTCTTTATAATAGGCAACTGCATTTTCTTTAATCGGTTGGGTGAAGGATGGCCAACCTGTTTTACTCTCAAATTTTTCTTCTGCATCAAAAAGCGCTGTATCACAACAAACACATGCATATCGTCCCGGTTCAAAATAAGAACAGAGTTCTGAGCTAAAGGCCCGCTCTGTCCCTTTTCGCCGTGTAATATTGAACTGCTCTGCTGTAAGGAGCGCTTTCCATTCTTCTGGCGTTTTTTCCACCCTTTTATCGGGAACTGGATTGCCATTATTAGCAAACTTTATTATATCAATCCATCTTAGCATACATACAATTTTTTAAGTTAAAAGATAGAGTCGACCGTAAACTCTTTACCATTGAAAACAAAGGAGTCTTTTTGCCTCTTATCCATGAGTTCCTGGTAAAACGGAGCGTCAGGGGACATTGCAATAAAATGCTTTCCGGCAAAATCAAATTGACAGGCAGGTATACCAATAATATAATACTGACCATCCACCAGCGCCACTGCGCCTTCTGTCACAGACGCTTTAGGACTGAAATCCAAGTTACGAAGCGTTTCTAATTCATTTTCTCTTTGATGAATTTGCCTTTCCAGGGCGTGCAAATACTCCTCAGTCTGTTCTCTGTGTGAGCTATCATCAGCGTCCCGCACGTCCTCAAGATTAAGATTGCCACCACCCTGATAACTTGCATATTCAACCCTTAAGCGTTGAAGCGTTTCCTGATGAGCCTTTATAAGCTTTGTTTTTAAAGCGGTCTTATCCATTTATATTTTTTTAGTTAATTCTTAATTTTAATGATATTGAACACCGGCTTTGATGTTACTTTTTTTATGCTGTGAAATACTGCTCTTCTATGATTTGCTCATTTTCCCATAATGAACGGATTATCTCGTGCCAGTAGATCTTGCTTCCATCCTCCATTTCAAAACTAAAAATGTATTCCGAAAATGAAGCATTGTTATCAGTGGCTGACCGAAGGAGTGAAATTTCATTTACCTTCTGAATTGAGCCAACGAAAGCGGTTAGCTTTTTCATCGCCGCTTGTTTACCCTCAGTCACAGTGCCGTCAAAGTCTATGGTTTTGATAGTCGATGCAAAATACTTTTCTGCTGCATCGAGGATTTGACCTTTTGATACCATTTCGTCCTTGCCGTTTGATAGTTTTTGAAGATTCTTTTCCATTATTTTATTTTTTTGAATGTGAATAATACATACGCTAAAAATGTTAGTGATAAAGTAGTATATTTGGCTGGTGCGATTGATCTATAAACTTGGGCTCTTTGACACCGCACAAGCGGAACAGATAATGCGGCGACCGGCCTTCCTTTGCACCTTTGCCTACTTTGTATGAAACATCCTCACCTTTGTCGTTTAACTAAAGATATAAATTGAAGAGCGTTCATTTTTGTAGGTGATTTCCTATCATTCAACAGCTACCGTTTTTTATCTGTATGAACAGCTTTATCTGATACGTCATCCGGGTTGATGCTTTGTGCCAGCCTGATGCCTGTGTATTGCCATCTTAAATGTGGATGGAAGAAATTACGATAGCTTGGCCGACTGTGCCCGGGTGGTGTAACAATTGAAGCTCCGCGGAGCACCATTTGATTAACCATAAACTTGCCATTATATTCTCCGACGGGACCGGCGGCTCTCATATAGTCCGGATATGGAAGATAAGCGCTGCCGGTCCATTCCCATCTGCTACCCCAGTCAAACTGATGACACGCGGCTTCCCATTCAAATTCAGTTGGTAATCTCAAACCTTTCCATGCGGCAAAGGCAGATGCCTCGTAATAGCTAACATGCATCACCGGCTCGTCTAATTTCAATGGCTGAATTCCGGAAGCATTGTAGTAGTGCCACCGGCCGTCTATCCAATGCCAGTATAGCGGCGCACTAATATTATTATTTTTGATCCAATCCAATCCTTCTGCATGCCAGTATTCGTGCTTACGGTAGCCGTCGTCCTCGATAAAGTCAAGATATTGGGCATTTGTGACCAGTTCCTTCGCCATTTTAAATGCCGGGAGGAAGACGGCATGATAACCCCGTTCATTATCGAAACAAAATTCATTGCCAGTGTAACCAATGTTATACATGCCTTCTTTAATAAGAATAGATTCGTCAGAGGGAGGACCTGTTTCAACAGGATTCGTTATTTCTTTATACGTTGGAAAGAGTGGATTATGTCCCAGAATATATTTGATGTCGGTCGCCAATAATTCCTGGTGCTGCTCTTCATGATTAAGCCCCAAAACAGTCAGCATTTTCAGTTCATCGCTTATTGGTATACTAAGTAACTCTTCCATTGCTCCGTCTATGTGTCGGCGGTACTGATAGACTTCTTCGACAGTTGGCCGGCTCAAATTACCACGGTTGGTTCGTATCACACGTGCGCCAAAACTTTCATAATAGCTGTTGAATACGAAAGGATAAGAGGGATTATAACGGGCATAGTCGGGAACATGGGGTAACAAGATAAATGTTTCGAAAAACCATGATGTATGCCCCAAGTGCCATTTGGGCGGACTTACATCTACTGTTGGCTGTACGACATAATCTTCCGTTTTCAGGGTCGCACATATTGCTTCACTTTTCATACGAACGCTGCGGTATTTGTTTCTTAGGCATGTCATGATAAAACTCCTCCCTGTAAATGCATCGGACTGAATAGATTGTTAATAGCTTCGGCATAGGTAGGATGAGCGAACATGGTGTCGCGTAATTGGTCATACCTAAGGCCTCCCAGCATGGCGATCTGCATTAATGACATTAATTCACCGCCGCCGGCACATATAACGGCAACACCCAAAATCTTTTTTGTGTTATTATCAAGGATCGCCTTTACAAATCCCGTTGTTTCACCCGTCTCAATTGCCCTGGCTATAAAAGAAGTCGTCATTTTTGCTACCGAAAAATCAAGGCCTCTTTTGCCAGCTTCTTTTTCTGTGAGTCCGACTCTTCCAAGTTCGGGGTCGATGAAGAGACAGTATGGGATCAATCGATTGCGAATTGAGGAATCTTTTTTGCCAAATAAGTGATCGGCTACTACAATATAGTCGTGATAAGATACATGAGTGAAGGCTGGCCCTCCCTTAACATCGCCAAGTGCATATATACCGGCTTCCGTTGTTTCCAGATGATCGTTAACTGAAATAAACCCCTTTTTGTCTACCCGAACACCGGTTTTTGATAAATCCAAGTCATCGGTATTCGGTGTTCTGCCGGTAGCAATTAAGAGATGAGTACATGATAATGTAAATGACTCCCCGGCGGACAAGACTTCTGCGCTAATCGACTCATTCGTATCTGCCTTCAGGCGTCTGATTTTTGCATCAGTAATAATTTTCACTCCTTCTGCTTCTAGCACCTGGGCAATCGCTGATCCTACATCATCATCTTCCTTCGGTAATAATCTGGAAGATTTTTCTATAATAGTGACCATGCTGCCCATTCGCCGGAAAATCTGTGAAAATTCAAGTGCAACGTAACCACCGCCAACAATGAGTAGATGTTTTGGCAAGTAGTCAAGTTCCAATATAGTCTTCGAAGTGAAAAACTTCACCGATGACAGCCCTTCAATATCAGGAATACCGGCTCGTGTTCCTGTATTGATAAATATCAGCTCTGAGGCAATGAATTTATGGTCCGAATCTTCTATTTGCACCCGTAATTTTTTATATCCTGAAAAAGTACCTTTTCCATGAAAAATCGAAATGTTAGGATCCTGAAGCAATGAGTTTTCTAAACCCTGTCGGAAACCGGTTACAACTTTGTTCTTGTGTTGTCTAACCATCCCATAATTTGGTACATCATTACTTAATTTGATACCATATTCTTCGGCCCGACGCGCCTGCGCAACATTTTTAGCTGAGGCGACTAACGTTTTTGTCGGTGTGCATCCGTAATTAATACAAGTACCTCCGATAAATGCCGATTCAACAAGCGCCACACGCTTGCCTTCCTCGGAGAGCTTTCTTGCCAATGGATTGCCAGCCTGCCCCGATCCTATAATTATTGCATCAAACGTTTCCACTTTATTTTGATTTAAACGGCTGTCCAAATAGCGTCCATAAACCATGATTTTGTATCAAAGAATTCTGCATTATGGACAAATCCATTATTGACCGCCATTTGGCTAATTTGTTCCTTTGAATATTTCTGTGATATTTCGGTCCATATACATTCATCTTTCTTTAAAAGAATTCTGGTGTCCGCTACATGCACCACCATATCGCTCAGGCAAACGAGATAGCTTTTTGCCGCTCCGCTCAGAGGATCATAGCTACAATAATGATCAAACTGGTCAATCTTGAAATCAGCTGCCAATTCCCGATTTATTCGATTTAACAGGTTTAGATTGAATTTTTTGGTAAGCCCCTCACTGTCGTCGTATGCACGCCGGATAATAGCCGGATGTTTGACGAGATCAAACCCTATGATACACTGATCACCCGGCTGTAAATTACCCCGTAGTCTTTCGCAAAATTGGTTACTTTCTGCAACCGTCATATTACCTATATTGCCTCCTAAACACATCACAACCTTTCGGGGTCCGGTTAATAAGCCATGGAAGCCTAGTCTATCAAAATATTCACCCACCAAGCCATTAAATCGTAAATCAGGTATCTTAGCGGGCAAGGATGATTGTAAGTCGTTAATTACATTTTCAGATATGTCGATGGGTATGTAATTAAAAGATGCATTTGCGGCAATAAGGGCACGTAACAGATGAATTGACTTGGCGCAGTTGCCTGGCCCTAGTTCAATTAAGTCAAAATCTAAGTTTTTAGCTATTAAATTGCCGACAATTTCGTTTACCTGAAGGCTGAGAATCTCCATTTCACATCGGGTTAAATAATAGTCCGGAGACATCATAATTGCCTCAAAGAGACGGTCGCCTTCTTTGTCATAAAAGTATTTTGACGATAGCCTCTTTGGGACTTGAGCCAGGCCTTGGATAATGTCGAAATAAAATCCTTTGCTTCCGGTTTTAAGCCTGTGTTTACTTGTGTCTGTTGATATCATACTTTTAATCGGAGTTAAAAAGATAATCTAATTTATGCCCGATCTCTTTAATCAGCAATGAATAAAGAGTGCAAATTACTAACTTGCGCATTCTCCCACATTGATATATGTCACATGATATTACGCGATATTGATCAGCCCTTTTCGGGACAATTAAGGTTGTGTATCCATTTAACTTTAACCTAAATCAAAAAAAAGCGAGCCGAATATCATATAGGGTCCATTCCTGTCTAAAATTAGATGATACCTGAAATAGGTTAAGAAAGGCTTAAGGTAAAATTTATTTTGTTAGCGGTCCGGTTCAAAATCCAATGAAATAGAGTTCATACAGTAGCGTTTGTGGGTAGGGGCTGGCCCGTCGTCAAAGATATGGCCCAGATGGGAATCACATCTGGCACACTCCACTTCTATGCGATGCATGCCATGTGAATTGTCGTCTTTGTAGATGACGCTGTTCTGGTGTACACTCTCGAAGAAGCTGGGCCATCCACAGGTGCTTGCAAACTTGGCATCGGAGCGAAACAATGGATTGCCGCATACCGCACAATAGTAAGTACCTTTGCCCTTGCTGTTCCAATATTGGCCGGTAAATGCCCGTTCGGTACTATTTTCTCTTGCCACGATATAAAGGTCGTGGGGTAATATTTTCTTCCATTCCGCATCGCTTACGTGAAGGCGCGCTGTGTCCGTACGTGAGTAATGAGGGTTGTTGATTTTAGTCTTGTTCATAATCGAATTTTTTACGTGAAACCATGGCAACTGGTGAGTGTCAGAATCAACACCCCCAGGCTATTTATTAACTATTTATAATTAACATGACTGCCTGTTCATGCTTTAGTTTACCTTTAAACACCTTTCTGAACTTATCGAATTTCGGCTTAATGACCAGCCTGCAATAAGGAACATTACCGTTTTTTGCATAATAATCCTGGTGATAGTTTTTCGCCTTATAGAAAACGGTATAAGGCTGTAGCTGTGTTACAATTGGTTTTGAATATGCTTTTTCTTTGTTCAGTTTATTAATATAGTATTCCGCCAGTTTTTTTTGTTGTGCATTGTGATAGAAGATAGCTGAGCGGTATTGCGTTCCTACATCCTTCCCCTGTCTGTTCAACTGTGTGGGATCATGTGCAATAAAGAATGCTGCAAGCAGTTCATCGTAGGAAATTACAGATGAATCGTAAATAATATTGCAGGCTTCTGCAT
>DASULB010000538.1:0-3124 GCA_036278455.1 Chitinophagaceae bacterium
GAACATCACTTACGCCAATAATGAGCGCATCCTGCTAAATGAGGTGTTGCATTCGGTAGTCGTATTGCATACCGGTTATGATCAGGTGGCGTTGAGATATGAAAAGCCTGTGGATAAGATGGAGGTCTTTGCCGATAAGACACAACTCAACCGGTTGTTTACCAATCTTGTGCAAAATGCCATGCAGGCGATACCCGCGGAAAGAAAAGGAGAAATACACATCAGTACCCTGCGGCAGGATGGTTTTGTGACCGTTCTTATCCAGGACAACGGGGAAGGGATCCCTGAAGATATACAGCCTAATATCTTTACACCCAATTTTACCACTAAATCCTCTGGAACCGGCCTGGGGCTGGCGATGAGCAAGAATATAGTAGAGCAGGCCTATGGTGAGATCTGGTTTGAAACCCGGGAAAATACCGGTACTACGTTTTTTGTTAAGTTTCCCCTGGTAGGGGAGGAAGGTGAAGGGGATGTCTGAATCAACAGTGTTTGAAAGGATATCCGGGGCATATTGGCATCCGGGAGCGAAATGCGGCTAACAGTTGAAATTCTCCCGTATCTTATCCAGCAAGCGCCTTTTCAGCATTAATTCAGCCAGTGCGATCATATTTTTAAAAGCAGTGGCTTTTGAAATGCCATGACCGATGATCACCGGCTCTGCGACCCCGAGTACAGGGGTGCCGCCATAGTTTTCAAAATTAAATTTGAGCATGTATTCATCACGGATATTCCTGCTGACGGCGATGTCATAGATGGATTCCGCCATTTTTAAGACGACATTGCCGGTAAATCCTTCACATACGATTACGTCGGTCTTTTCGGTAAAGATATCCCGGCCTTCGATGTTCCCGATGAAGTTGACCTTTGGGCTTTCATTCAGCAGCGTATAGGCAGCCTGTACCAGGATATTGCCTTTGCCTTCCTCTTCGCCTATATTGAGTAAAGCGACCCTTGGATTTTCTATATTCAGGATGTGTTTGGCGTATAAAGAACCGAGTATGGCGAACTGAAGGAGGTTTTCGGGTTTACAGTCCGAATTAATGCCGACATCCAGGATAAGCCCCATGCTTCCGTTCTCGCGCGGCAGTACCGTGGAGATGGTGGGACGTCCGATGCCTTCAATGGCTTTAATGGAATACAGTGCTCCTACCATCATGGCGCCGGTGTTCCCCGCGCTGACAAAGGCGTGTATATCTTCGCCTGCTAAAAGCTGAAACCCGATGCTGATGGAAGAATTTGGTTTTCCTTTCAGTGCTTTGGTGGGATGTTCATGCATGTCGATGATCTCCGGTGCATGAACCATGGAAAACTTTCCTGAATCAATATTTTCTTCATCCAATAAGGGAACAACACGAGACTGATCTCCTATCAGGACCAATTCAGTATCAGAAGATGTAGTATCCAGAAATTGCTTAATGCCTTTTACGGCTTCTTTGGGGGCGTAATCTCCGCCCATCATATCAATGCCAATTTTCATCCGGTCAACGACTTTATATCTTTGCCGATAAAGATAGCGAAATTATTCAGAGGATTTCTTCTTTTCCAATACTTCTTTTCCTTTGTAATACAATTTGTCCTCCACCCAATGCGCGCGGTGGCGCACATGGGTTTCCCCTGTGGTGCTGTCCACGCTCAGGGTATCGGCTACTGCCTTGTAATGGGTCCTCCTCTTGGCGGAACGCTGTTGAGAGTGTCTTCTTTTCGGATTAGGCATGCTATCAGTTTTTAATTTTTTCTAAATTTATCCAAATCTTTCCAAATAGGATTTTTCTTTTCCTCTGCACGATGCTGCATGTCATCAAGCATTTTCAAGGCGGTTTTATTACAGCCGCTTTCCCCTTTGTCACTGTCGGGGTGTACCCTTTGCATCGGAATGCTCAGCAAGGCGAATTCATAGACCCAGTCTGTTACCTTCAACAGCGATTCGTGCAGGCCGATATAAGCCACATTCGGGTCTTCATCCTCTTCCACCGCCGCCGGATCCTCTACCATTCTGACCACCAGGTTGAATTCATCCCAAACGGGAAGCACAAACGGGTCGCCACAGCGGTCGCAATTAACGGTTACTTCACCGGTAATTTCGAATTTCAACAGAAAGAACCTGTGTTTCTTGTCCAACAGCAGGCGGATATGTATCCGGCTTTCACTAAAGTCCTGTGGGGCGTATGATATAAAGAACTGATCATCAATGTCATAATTGAATTCATGTTCTCCACTTTTAAGCCCAACGAAGGCAATTTCAAACTGTTTGTGTGGTCTCATGATTCAGCTTCCCTCCGGAAATTGAGCGGCAAAGGTAATAAATATTCGGATAAAGTTTCGATCTCTTTTAACCTTCAAATCAACTTGGAGGCGGTATCCGGGCGGTTTTCTTTCAAATTGGAGGAATGTGTATCGGGACTGCGGGTACCCATTCAGACCGGGATCTTATTTTAATCCCGACGGCACAGATAAAAGCCTCTACAAAAGCTATCAGGCGCATGGCCTTCTTTAAATGGCTGGACAAGGGATGACAGGCGGTCCCGGCGCTTTCCCCCCGGACCTTCCGGCCTTGGACAGGCCATTTGTGCCTTTAGCCGTTAGGGCAATGATGATAAACGCAATGCCGGGATACGCGCCCAAACCCTCATCCTCCTGAACGATGAGTCCCCTCTCCGGGGGCCTGTTCATCGTAGAAAACGCTTTTTCCGTCCAGCAGACGTCAGGATACCTTCCGGCGCCTGACCAATCACCGGATTGCAACCGCAGACCCATCATGGGGAATCGGCCTGCTGGTTACGACCGGAGGCCAGCACCGTGGTTACAGACTTTTTGACACATTTTATCAACTAACTTCGCTAAGTTCCCGGTCGGTTACATAACCCCAAAATTTTTTGTAATCTGTCATCTCAATTTTTTGGACCGGCTGAATATCCGGAACCACTTGCTTTAGCCCCTGTAAAAGCACCTCGTACGGACGGTAACCGATGATCATTACTCCGGAGTGCCCCGGCTGGTTGATCGTCAATGTTGGGAATCTTCCGACATTAAGATAACGCGACTGCCGGAGGTCCTGCCGGAATGCCTCGGGCCCTCTGTGATCTAAATCATTTTTAAACTTTTCCAAATCCAGCAAATCAGG
>DASULB010000539.1:0-8239 GCA_036278455.1 Chitinophagaceae bacterium
TTATTTTATGGTTAACTGATTGACGACTTTCTGGGGATGTGATTCATTGGCGGCCTGCATGATGGTCTGGAGGTCTTTTCTGGGGGCCGTGCCTGTAAGGGTCACCACACCGCCGGTTACACTGACCATTACGCCGGTGATGTTTTTAGCGTGTATGGACGAGTCAATCCTGTGTTGCAATATCAGATCTGAATTGGTGGGCGTTACTGTAGGCGGCGGCGGTGGGGTAGCCGTTGTGTTGTCCGTAATGGATTTTACACCTTTTACATCCTTCACCACCGAATCGACAGCGGTTTTTGTCGCCTCGTCGGCAACGGTTCCGTTCAGGGTGGCGACGCCGTTTTGTACTGCTACCGTTACCCCGGGTGCGATGCGGGTGACGGCCGCGTTGGCCGCTTTCGAGATTTGGGTGTCACTGGGTTTACAGGAACTCAGGAACAGGCATCCGATGACGGCCAGTGCCCCAAGGGATTTGAAGAGTGTTGTATTCATGGTATTTTTTTTTAGTAAAAGAATACAATTGCCTGATGAGGAAACCACGCACCCAATAACCGGTAAAGTTTACCCTATACGGATAAGCGCGCAGGGCATCTTTTGCACAAAAACTTTCCTCTATTACTTTTCCAGGGTAAACCGGCAATGACAGGATAAAGGGATGCCGCTGCCTCAAGGCAAGCCTGCAGAATACCCACCGCAAATGTTATTCCAAAAACAGTTTCCCTGTTAAAGAACATGCGCAGCCAGCAAAGGGCACGAATCGCCTCCGATATCCTGCCGGTGCCGGAAGAGGGGGACGGATCCTGATGAGTTCGCCGCACCCGGCCCGATAGCGGGTTATTTCAATGACCGGAGTTTTGGCGCGCTTACTTTATACATGACATATAACAATCCCAGTATAACCAGGATGCCCGGCAGGGCCAGGTTTTGTACGCCCCAGAAAGCCAGCACATCGGACCGTCCCGAAACCACAATGGGAATGGCCATCAGGATACCCACGAGCGCTTCTCCGGTGATCAGCCCGGAGGAGATCAGCATACCGCGCTGTTCAGCGGACCTGAACTTACCCTCATCGGCTCCTTCTTTCTGCCGGTTTAACCGCCGCTTCACCAAAGCGGAAATAATGCCGCCGACGAAGATGGGCACGCCTAGTTCAAAGGGCAGGTAAATACCGATGGCGACGGCCAGCACCGGCGCCCTGAAGGAAGCGCCCCGTCGTTCCAGGCGGATGTCCAAAAGGATGATGAGGATGGCCACCACCATGCCGATGATGATCATGCCCCAGGGCAGGCCGCCTTGGAATACCCCCCTGGAAACGGCAGCCATCAGGGTGGCCTGGGGTGCTGTCAGCGAATCCGGACGGGCGGCGCTTGCCGGCCCGATCCCATAAGCCTTTAGCAGTAAATTCAGAACGGGGGCCATCACCAGCGCGGACGCGATGGTGCCGATAATCAGCATCAGTTGCTGTTTCCACGGCGTCGCCCCGAGCAGGTAGCCGGTCTTTAGGTCATGGAGGTTATCACCGGCGATGGCTACGGCACAGGCCACGACCCCGCCGATAAGAATGGCGGCGGCGGCCCCTTTTTCCTTCCCGCCGCCGCCAAACAGTACCAGCAGCAGGATAGAAGCAAACAGGATGGTGGCGATGGTGACGCCCGACACCGGGTTATTGGAGGACCCCACCAACCCGGTCATGTAGCCTGAAACGGCGGAGAACAGGAAGCCGGCGAGCACCATGATGATGGCCATTGAAAGGCTCATGCCGATGGAGCCTATTAAAAAATGATACAGGAAGAACAGGGGGATGACGGATACCGCCACGATGGCCAGCACCCATTGCATGGGCATATCCCTGTCAAGGCGGTTGTAGTTGCCGTTTTGCTTTTTCTCCTTGTAAGCGCTGAGCCCGGAGCGGATCCCTGAAAATACGCTGTTGCGCATTTTCACCAGGGCCCATAACCCGCCGATCACCATCGCGCCTACGCCAATGAAACGGGTCTGGGCCGACCATACCTGGTTGGCATAGTCGGCGGCAGCCACGCCGGCCGGGGCACCGCCATGCAGGGCGGTGATCAGGGGAATGGCGATCCACCAGTTCATGACGCCACCGGCAAACACCAGAACGGCGATGTTGAGCCCTACGATGTATCCGACCCCGATGAGTGCGGGGGAGAGATTGGAACTGACATAGGCGACCGCCTTGCGACCCAGAAGATAATGCGCAGCTTCCGTTGTTTCCGCGAACAACCGCAAGCCGGTCTGGCAGAATTTGAATACCATGGCGAACAAGGCAGCCAGGGCGACGTATTTGACGCCTTCCCCGCCCTTATCCCCTGTCTTGAGGACTTCGGCGCAGGCGATACCTTCCGGAAACTGCAAGGGTTGCTCGACGATCAGCGCCCTGCGCAGGGGTACGGTGAACAACACGCCCAGAATGCCGCCAAAACCGGCAATCAAAGCGGTTTGTAAATAATCGAACTGCGCCCAGGTCCCGAGCATGATCAGGGCGGGCAGGGTAAAAATAACACCCGCCGCCAATGCTTCGCCGGCGGAGGCGCACGTTTGCACGATATTGTTTTCCAGTATATTTGAACGGCGGAATAGCTTGAGCACTCCCATTGATATCACTGCGGCAGGAATGGAGGCCGATACGGTCATGCCGGCAAAGAGCCCGAGATAGGCATTGGCGCCCGCCATGATTACCGCCAGGAGCACCCCCAGAATCACGGCCTTCAGCGTGATTTCAGGCAGGCTCATGTTGCCGGAAATAAACGGTTGATGCGGTAAGTTATCGGAAGCCGTTTTAACCGTGGTTGACTCAGCCATAAGGATGGGTTTGTTAGCACATGAATGAATGCATAAATATAGCTTTTTATAGCAAACTGAATCCACCGCACCGGGCTAATTCTTATGCCAGATATTTCCATAGGCAGTAACGTTCGTTAAGGGCTTAAATATGACTAACCTGTGGTGCAACCACCGGAAAAGGTCACGTCGAGAGTGCCGACCCGCCAGATCTCGGGTTGAATAGACACCGGCACCTCATAATAAGAATAAGAATTTGGCGAATTTTATCACTCATCGGCCAGTTTATACAGTAAAACCGGATACAAAACAATAAAACAAAGCGACAAGTTGCGGAATCAGCTGGGAGTGACCTTCCCGTCTCTCCCGGTCCTAATAAAGAGGTTAATTAAATTAAACCCATAAATGGCGGGCATTAGAGGGGCAGTAAAGTGGCATCCCCGGTACATCGAAGATTCATTTCCTGTTATCTATCAATTCAGACATTTGTCGCACCGCCCATTTATTCATGCCCGCGCCGGCAGCGATTCCATTCTGAATATGATCGCTTATTACCGTATCCTGAGGGTTTAGCAGGAAATGGGCCGGCACGCCACTAAAACCCATCACATTTTCAAGAATATGCGCTTCATCGTCGGTAAGTGAAATGAATTCCCCAGGTATATCGTATTTATTTTTCACCTCGTTCGCTCTTTCGAGATCTGTATCGATTGCGAGAAACAGAAATTTAACAGGCTTATCACTAAGACTGTCTATGAACTCGTGATATACATGCATCTCCATCATACACGGACCACACCAGGTACCCCAGAAATCCATCGCCAAATAATGGCCTTTTTCAGCTTCCAGAAGCTGTAGTAACCGTCGCTTGGCAGTGTCATTGAACGGATAGTCTCTGATGTGTTGTGAGAGATCATACCTGGCAAAAGGCTTTTTGATATCCTTTCGTTTATCGTTCAGTAGCTGTAACATTGTCCGATCTGTAATGACATTTTCATAAACAGAAACATCCTCTTTTGCATTTTCGCTAGAACCGAGAATACCATAATACATCAACTGTCGCGTAAAACCCTGTGTATATTGATCAACCGCTGATAACGTAATGGGTAATCTCGGATCCTCCACAATAGGATTATCTACCGCAACCATTTTATTTTCTCTTAGAGGTACCGGAATGGTCCTGGTGGGTTGTAATTCGAGTACATGACTCACACTATCATTCACATTGGTAATAATCTGGAAATCCGAGGCAAGCATTCCGATAAAACGATAATAAGCGGAACTGTGCATATCCGATGGGCTTCCCAGCGGAATATCCTTTATAAAATTCATTAGCTGTCTGTAGTCTGTGCTACGGTTTAATTTTCCGGAAAAGCATTTAAAGGCAATGTCCCATCCGGCATTATAATATATTTTGTTTTTGCACCAATGGATAAATGCAGCATCATGTATTTCCTCTTCAGCCAAATACTTTTTGAGAAACCCGAGTTGCTCATGCATCTCCTGCGTACGCGTGGAAGCATATTCGCCATCCGGTGTGCCGACTGAAGGCCTTTCATGATGCAGATCTGCCTTTCCAATTGAATAATCAAAATCAATAATGCGTTCACTGAGGCTGGCAAACCTCCCTGAGATCTCCATGGCGCGAAAGGGATTGCCATCTCCTGCCCACTTGTCGTCGTCAATACTAAGTTTAATCGTATCTCCGGGAGCACCGTAAAGGGTAATAAAGCGTCGTTGGTACATCATGCCAAAATCCGCTTCGAATGGTTGGGTGAGTCGCACCTGGAAGCGTCCTGACCGATCAATAATTACAGAAGTGTCTTTGCTATGGCCGCCGACGTCGGAATAACGAAAGAGAATGAAATTTTTTCCATTCATCGGAGTGTAATGTGTAATAACTCCCGCAACTTCAATAGGCTGAAGAAGATTGAATCTATGGTTATTTGATATTTGTGCTTGCGCTCTTGATACACCAAAAACAACTGCAAATAAAAGGAGATGCTTTTCCATAAGGCAGAATGGATAGATGACCGGGTGTTCAAATATAAACTATTTTTTCCATTCATCTGGACATCCACCCGCACCTCCTTTGCCCGATGCATTTACTTTGTATCTTTGAGATATTGATCCTGGCGTGGACCGGATGGAATAACAGAGGAATCGTGCCGCATACCACACCAGGGTTTCAAACAAATGGAGGGCGCCTGACGTTTTAAAAAACCTCCGGTATTGCTGTGATCGGGATCCCTTACACATTATGAGTACAGCCATGACGAAAACCAATGAAAACCGCCACCGGCAGCCTGTCTATCTCAACACCGCCGCTGCCGGACTGCTTTCCCCTGCGTCGGTATCGGCGACAACCGCCTTTCAGCGGACCATGTTATCCAATCCCGGCAAGGCGTTTACGCAGTGGCTCGATGAAGGTTTGCCTGCGCTCAGGAAGAAGGCGGCGGATCTTTTGGGTACACGTCCTTCCCAGGTAGCGTTTACACCCAATTTCTCTTACGGTTTATTACCCGTCATAGAAAATATCAAACCTCAATTAAAAAAGGTGCTGCTCTATGGGGAGGACTACCCGTCCCTGAACCTGCCTTTTGCATTGGGTGGTTTTGACTTGTATTATGTGCAAAGCCCCGATGGATTTTCCATTCCGCTGTCCGATATAAAGGAGACGATCGATCGTGAGAAGATCGAAGTGGTCGCGATCAGTCATGTGCAGTTTCTGACAGGATTTACCATCGACCTGGCGGAACTCGGGCAGTATTGCCGGGAAAAGGGGGTCATGCTCATCGTGGACGCCACCCAAAGCATGGGCGCAGTTGATCTTAACTTTGATGAACTTCCCGTGGATGTACTGATCAGCAGTAGTTATAAATGGCTGAACGGCGGTTACGGTTCCGCGATACTGTTGGCAAAGGAAGAATTTATTGCGCGCTTCCCGCCCCGGTTCGCAGGGTTCGGAAGCATGGACATCAGCGCCGAAGGCTGGACGTACACGCCTTCCATCACCAGTTTTGAACCGGGTCATTTGAATATACCGGGCCTCCTGCAATTGGAACAGGCGATTGAACACAGACAGCTGGATGGCATCCGGACGGTGCAGCACCACAACGCACAATTGCTGGACAAGCTGGCCACCGGCCTTTTGGACACTTCCTTTAGGGCCAGTGGCGGCCACAGGCGGAAAGACCTGGCGACCATTCTCTGCTTCGAGGCTGACAAGCCGGTGCATGATTACCTGGTGCAAAAAGGTTTCGTGCTCACCTGGCGCAAGGGGCTGATAAGGGTAAGCCCTCATTTTTATAATACGGGGCAGGAAATCGATGCGTTGCTTGGGGCGCTGAAAGACTATGGTAATGTCCTGAAAGGCTATGGCAGTATATAGTGGGAATGCCTGTTCTAAAAGGTTCCCCGGCGCGCGAACGGTTTCAGCCTGAAAAGCAATGGCAGTAAGAAGTGGGGGTAAGCGGCCTGTTTTGGGAGGAAGGCCGGCCGGCGGTCATGCGAATCTTTGGTTCGCGATCGTATGGAAGCGGCCGGCGGGTTGCGATAGCCTTTGATGACCCATTCAAAACGCGGTCAGGTGACACGGTTAAAAATTAATGTATATGGCTACTGAAAAACAAAAGATGCTGCGCGGCGAACTGTATGATGCCTATGATCCCGTATTGGTCGAGGAAAGGCTTCAGGCCAGAAAACTGCTCAGGCGCTATAATGATTCCCACGCGGACCAGTCAGCGCTGAGAACGGAAATCCTGCAGGAACTCATCGGGGTGCAGGGCAACAACCTATACATCGAACCGCCCTTCTACTGCGACTATGGGTATAACATCAAAACAGGCGACAATGTCTATTTTAATTTTAATTGCACGATCCTCGATGTGATGGAAGTATCCATCGGCAGCAATGTTCTGTTTGGTCCGTCGGTGCACCTGTATGCCGCTACCCATCCTATGGACGCAAAGGAAAGGGCCGTTGGCCTTGAATCCGGTAAAGCCATCAACATCGGCTCTGATGTGTGGATCGGCGGCGGGGTCATTATCTGCCCGGGCGTGACCATCGGAAGCCGTTCCGTGATTGGGGCGGGCAGCGTGGTGACCCGTGATATAGCGGACGATGTCTTTGCTGCCGGAAACCCATGCAGGCCGGTAAGATCACTCAAAAAGGACTGACAGACAACTGATGGACAAAAGCTCCGGTCAAAGCCCGGACAAATCTATTTCGACATCATGGCGGCTCTTCGCGCCTTGAATGCGGAACCCGGCTTCCAGCCCGGGAAAGTGTTTTCGCTGCCGAGTTTACAACCCAGTTCAAAAAGGATGCGCGCGATCTCCACCATGCCGTCGGCGTTCATGTCAGGGGAATACTCATCGGAAGGCTGGTGATAATGATGCTGCCCGAATTCCCTCCGAAGGCTGTCGGTCCAGGCCTTGTCATGATCCGCACTTTCCAGACCATTGTTGATATCCAGGGAAGGCACACCCACTTTGGCGAAACTGAAATGGTCGGAACGGAAATAGCTTCCCGAAGCGGGGTTCAGGTCCCCCCTGACGGTGAGGCCTTTGGCAGCGGCTATTTCACTGACGTCCTTCTCCAGATAGCTTTGCCCCAGCCCCGTGATGACGATGTCGGAGGTCTTTCCATAGTTTCCCAGCGCGTCCATGTTCAGATCGGCTACCGTACGGTTTAGCGGGTAAACCGGGTGTTCGCCGTAATATCCGGAGCCCAGCAACCCCTGTTCCTCGGCGGTCACGGCCAGAAATACGATGGAACGGCCTGGTTTTTCTGAAAGCAGGGTGTAGGCTTTGGCGATCGCCAGCAAAGCTCCCACGCCGCTGGCGTTGTCGACGGCCCCATTGTAGATGGAATCTCCGCTTACCGGGATCCCGACGCCTAAATGGTCCCAGTGTGCGGTATAGATCAGGTACTGCGGGGGTGTCCGGCTTCCGGGGAACACCGCGATGACATTGTGGGAGACATTGTAGCGGATGTGGTTGGTAAAACCGACGGACAGTTTTTCGTTTAGGGGGACAGGCTTAAAACCGCGCTTGCGGGCCATGGCCGTAAAGTCGCCTCTGATGCCCGCGGAGGCCAGCAGCCGTTTGGCCGCGTCGTAAGTGATCCAGCCCTCCATTTTGCAACGGCCCCTGTGTCCCGCGGTGTCTTTCAGGTACAGATGGGCGCCGGTGAAGCTGCTTTGCACCACGCTCCAGGGATAGCTGGCCGGTTTTGTCTGGTGTATGATCAACACACCCGCCGCGCCCTGCCGGGCCGCTTCCTCGTATTTGTAAGTCCAGCGACCATAATAGGTCATGGTATCTCCTTTAAAAAAAGTGGGTTTACCGGACTGATATCCCGGATCATTCACCAGTACGATGACTGTTTTTCCTTTGACGTCGAGACCGGCGTAGTCGTTCCAGTGGTATTCCGG
>DASULB010000540.1:0-10740 GCA_036278455.1 Chitinophagaceae bacterium
CGGGCGCCGCAATGAAAGGTCCTGAACCACCCTTATACAAAGGGCCATTGCCATCCAGTTTTTCACCGTGGCATATGCCGCAATAAATATCGAACAGGCGTTTGCCTTCCTTTAAAATGCTGTCGTCGACGTGCAGCGGATTGGTCACGGTGCCGGAATAAGCAAATCCGGAATCGCTCTCCGGGATATGATACGGCAGCATGGCATCTCGTTTTATTGTACCCTTCACCGGCATGCGGCTGGTCTGGTCATCGGCAAACACCGGATTCTCGGTGTAGGCATCATAGGCCCTGGAATACTCCATATCCGGCATGTAAATATTCTTTGGCTCACGGTACTTGTTACTATGACATGCGGACAGGGCCAGTAAACTTCCTGCTACAACGATGGTTATGATATTGATCCGCTTCATCTGATATAAATTCTTCTTTTTGTTAAAAAGCCGGTTAGGCGCTTATGGTGTATTTTCTGTTTTAAGTAGTGGTGATGGCCTGCTCGGTCTCTGCCTGCCGTTCATAGGCAGCCGGGATAGCATAGGAGCCAAACCACCAGCCGGGCTCGGCGCGCTGTTCCGAAATCTCTATGGCGTCCAGGTCCGTAAACCACTTCTTCACTTCTTCCGCAGGTGTTCCATCCGTCAGCTCGATGGCCATCACGATCAGGTCATCGGTCTGCCTGGGATGAAAAATATGTTTTTTCACAAAGGGCATCAGCTGGTTCAGCCAGCAAAAGGTCAGGGTCATTCCCACAGAAGACACCAGCACAGTGAATTCAAAGGTGATGGGGATAAAGGCGGGCAGCGGAAAATGCGGCTTGCCGTCAATATTCAGCGGCCAGCTATGAACGGTGACAAAGGCCATCCCGCCAAGCGCGGCAATCACGCCGAAAAGCCCATAAAAGAAACCGGCGGTATGGAGGCTGGTCTGCCTGAGTCCCATGGCCTCATCAAGCCCGTGTACGGGATAAGGCGAATAAACGTCATGCAACTTGTACCCGGAGGCACGTACTTTCTTTACTGCTTTGAAAATACCTGACTCATCCTTGAAACACCCGACTACGAAATTCTTTACCGACATGATAAAATGTTTTCCATTTAATTTTTGATGACTCGCTTCACTGTCCTTTCAATAAACAGCTGTTATCAACTCACTCCCGTATCTATATGACTCGCGTGGGCCGCCTGCTTCACAAATGCTTCGGTGGTTTCCTTTTCGATCCCCTTCATGTTTTGCTTGTAGCTTTCGCCGGATACCTTCAGCACATGCTTGATCTCATGGATGGCAATGACCGGCAGGTATTTGGAGAACAGGAAGTAGCAGGTAAAGAAGAGCCCGAAAGTACCCACATAAAATCCCATGTCTGCCCATGTGGGCGAAAAATAGCTCCAGCTGGACGGCAGCCAGTCGTGGTACAGGGACAAAACGATGATCACAAAGCGCTCAAACCACATCCCGATGTTGATAATGATCGACATAAAGAAGGTAAAGGCGATGTTGCGGCGCAGTTTCTTGAACCAGAACATCTGCGGACAGATTACGTTACAGGTGATCAGGCACCACCAGGCCCACCAGTACGGGCCGTTGACACGCCACCAGAAAGCGCCGCCCTCACCAAAGTCGCCCGAATACCAGGCCACGAAGAATTCACTGCAATAGGCAACGGCTACGATCCCGCCGGTCAGCATAATGACCTTGTTCATCGCCTCAATGTGGCCGAGGGTAATGTATTCTTCCAGGTGTAATATCTTACGTGTAATGATCAGCAGGGTCTGCACCATCGCAAAACCGGAGAAGATGGCCCCGGCCACAAAATAAGGCGGAAATATCGTCGTATGCCATCCGGGAATAACCGAGGTGGCGAAATCCATGGATACCACAGAGTGTACGGACAGTACCAGCGGGGTAGCCAGTGCGGCCAGCACGATGAACAGTGCTTCCAGACGTTGCCAGCTTTTTACCGAACCCGTCCAGCCCACTGCATAAAAGCCATAGAGAAATTTGCGTAATTTGGTTTTGGCACGGTCGCGGATGGTGGCCAGATCGGGAATAAGACCCGCGTACCAGAATAGGACCGATACTGTCAGGTAAGTACCTACAGCGAAAACGTCCCACAGCAGGGGAGAGTTAAAGTTGGGCCATACCGGGCCCCTGGTGTTCGGATAGGGAAAGATGAAAAACACATCCCATACGCGTCCTACGTGCCATATGGGGAACTGACCCGCGCAGAGGACCGCGAAAATGGTCATGGCCTCAGCGGACCTGTTCACACCCGTTCGCCAGCCCTGGCGGAACAGCAGCAGAATGGCGGAGATCAGTGTGCCCGCATGCCCGATACCTACCCACCATACAAAGTTGGTGATGGCCCAGGCCCAGTCAACGGTTTTGTTCACCCCCCATACGCCAATACCATAATATACCTCCCAGGTCACCGCAAATATGCCAAAAAGCAACATGGCAACCGCTATGTACAGGCCTATATACCATAAAGTACCCGGCTTGCCTTCTATCGGACGCACGATATCTTCTGTGACCTGGTGGTAATCCTTAGTTCCGTTCACTAAAGGTTCCCTTACTATAGATTCGTATTTCAGCGACATATCAAATAATAATTGTACATAATTAATCTACTAAAACGCCGGGGGACAAAGTCCCTTACAGCGAATGTTGTACCCCTTCGTGGAAGAAATCTTCCTCATCCTTGTTCCTGACCTTGGCCAGATAGGTGATGTTGGGAAGGGTATGCAACAATTCCAGCACATAGTAGCCCCTGTTTGTTTGTTCCTCGTTGCGGAGCTTGAATATTTTACTTTCCTTATCATTGACATCCCCGAAAGAAATGGCATCCGCCGGGCAGGCCTGCTGGCAGGCTGTAACGGCTTCCCCATCCTTCATGGGACGGCTCAACTTCTTAGCTTTGAGTTTGGCATCCTGCAGACGTTGTACACAGAAGGTACATTTTTCCATCACGCCGCGTCCGCGTACCGTTACATCAGGGTTCAGCACCATCCTGGTCAGGCTCTTGTTCATCTCCAGCACGGCGGGATCATCGTACATGTTATCGGCGAAACTATCGGCGCCGTTCCAGTCACGCCAGTTAAAGCGGCGTACCTTATAGGGGCAGTTGTTTTCACAATAACGCGTCCCGATACAACGGTTGTAGATCATCATGTTGAGCCCCTCATCACTATGGGTGGTCGCTGCCACAGGGCATACATTCTCGCACGGCGCGTTGTCGCACTGCTGACAAAGCATGGGCTGGAAGACCACCTGCGGGTTCTGTTCGTCCCCTTCAAAATAACGGTCAATGCGTATCCATTGCATCTCATGGCCGCGGGAAACCTCTTCCCTGCCCACTACCGAGACATTGTTTTCGGCATAACAGGCAATGACACAGGCGCCGCAACCCACGCAACTGTTCAGATCGATGGCCATACCCCATTTAAGGCCCTGGCTGTAATCATATATATCCGGATACAGGGTGGCGTCCTTGCGGAAATCCTTTCCGTATTTGGCAAATTCTTCCTTCCGTTCCTTGAGCAGTTCCCCCGGATCTTCCTTGAATTTCGCCAGGGTGGTTTCCTGGATAATGGGCCGGCCTTCAAAACTGCTATGTGACTGGGTGATCCCCATAAGCTGGGTATCACCGGTATTGGTAATCGTGACGTCATGGGCATTGTAGCCCAGTGTTCCGGTCTGGGTATTATAGCTTACCCAGGGATAGGCGTTTATGCCTACGGATGCGGCGGAAGCCCCCAGGTTGCCGCGGGCCTGCTTTAAAGCATCGCCTTTGAGATTATTGCCTCCGCGGCCATAACCCACGGCTACGGCGATCACATCGGGGTGCATGCCCGGCAATACCATGATCGGCAGCAGTAAAGCCTTGCCGTTCACGGTCACCTTGGCCACGGGCCGGTGATAATTGACTTCGTTAAAGCGGGTGACGGTGGCGTTGAGCTTCTCGCTCATGGCCGGGGAAACGCATACGTAATTGTCCCAGGTGCACTTGGTCATGGGGTCAGGCATTTCCTGCAACCAGGGATTATTGGCATGACGGCCCGTACCGATGGCCACCTGTTCATACAGGACAAGCTCAATATCGCCCGGCTTGGGCGCCGTGGCAGCCAGTTTGGCGGCGGCACCATTCACATCACCCTTAAAAGCAGCCCCGCCCATGGCCGGAGCCTGCGGCGGCTCCACTACGCCGTTCTGCAGGGACTGGTCCCACCAGCGTTGCCACTGAACACCGTTTCCGTATTTGGGGAAGACATTTGTCTTCCAGTATTTCTGAATATATCCCAGCGCATCAGTATCCGGCGCCCCGCCCCATTTCAGCAGCGTTTCCAACACTTGTCTTGTCTTGAACAGCGGATCAATACCGGGCTGTTGTAAACTAAAATAACCGGTGCGTGGCTCGGCGTCCCCCCAGCTTTCCAGAAAATGGCTGTCGGGAGCTACATATTTACATAACTGCGTGGTCTCGTCATTGTGATCATTGAGCGACACGGAAAGCCCCACCTTTTTAAGTCCGGCGGCAAACTTATCGGCGGCGTAATAATCATAAGCGGGGTTTACTCCGTATAATATTACACCACTCACTTTCCCGGCGTTCATATCACCTACCAGCTGCTCCATATCGGAATCCACACCCTGGTGATAATTTGACTGTGCCGACCAGTCGATGGTCTTGCCGCCGGCGCCCAGCATCTCGTTCAGTGCGTTGACGATCACCTGGGCATTGGGGTTGTTGAAACCACAAACGACCAGGGAGGCACCCTGATGTGCGACGAGCGATTTGGTGGCTTTGGCGATGCCCCTGGAAATACGCTTGTCGGTGATGGCAGGCACGCCCGCCAGGGTGGGCTTGCCCAGGGCAGCCGCTACGGAATTATACAGCCCTGCAATAATGGCTGCTGTTTCGGAAGGTTTATGCACATACCTGTAATCCGCATTGGAACCCGTCAGCGACAGGTTGCTCTCAAACTGGAAATGCCTGCTCATCTCAGGGGATTTCTCGTTGATCTTGCGGGTCGTGGAATATTGTTTGATGTATTCAACCGGGGAAAGCCAGTTTCCCAGGAAATCCGCTCCCAGACCTACGATGCATTTCGCATTTTCAAAATGATAGGCGGGAATCGCACGCTGCCCGTAGCAGGACTCATTGGCCAGCAACATGGCGGCGTAGGAGACCGGCTCGTAGACGATATGCCGGGCGGAAGGGTATTTGGTTATAAATTCGGCAATAGCCTGCTTGATCGAAGGGCTCAGCACCGGTGAGGTAACCAGCACGATCGGAGCGCTGCCTGCCGCCGCCAGGCCACCCATCACCGCCTTATCCAGCGCTTCCCAGGTAGCGGCTTCTTTGCCCGAAATCATGGGATAACGGGTTCGGGTAACATCATATAAGCTGAGCACTGATCCCTGGTGGCGCGCCGAAGTACCGCCCTTGGTAATGGAAGACATCGTGTTGCCTTCGATTTTGATGGGGCGGCCATCTATTGTCTTGACCACCACTGCACAGTAATCTCCGTCAACGGCATAGGTGGAGGCGTAATAATTCGGGACACCGGGGGTGATTTCCGCGGGCTTATTCAAATAAGGAATGGCTTTACGCACTTTTATCTGGCAACTTGCTGCCAGTGTCGCAGCCGCCGTTCCGAACCCCAGGTATTTCAGGAAGTCCCGGCGTGGTGTTGATGCGGAAAGGAATCCACTATCGGATTCACCGAAGGGAAGTTCCTCCGGAAATTCTTTGTGAAGGGCTTTTTTATACCCTTCCGGGTCTTTCAACTCTTCCAGGCCTTTCCAGTATTTTTTCTGCTTCATATCGGACAAGAGACAAATTTTAACTGATAAAACTTATTTACTTCACTTATAACTTCCTTCACTTATACGCCATCGGAGGCTTTAATGGCTGTATTCAACCATCATGACATCAATCAATAGTGACATTTATTACAACTTGTGCCGCCCTGCATTTCCACCGTCACACTGTCAATCTGATGCATCTTCATTTCCTTTTCATATTTCGTGAAAATGGTGTAGTAACCATTGGTGGTGAATTGCACCTTTGTCGTACGGTGGCAGTTTATGCACCATCCCATGCCAAGCGTAGCGTATTGGTATACTTCATTCTCATCCTGTATGGGGCCATGACAGGTCTGGCATTGCACCTGGCCCACCTTCACATGCTGGGAGTGATTGAAGTACACATAATCGGGGAGGTTATGTATCTGCACCCATTCGATCGGACGTCCGGGCTTCGTATATTTCTTTGTCTTGGGATCCCAGCCGACATAATCATACAGTTTATGAATCTCTGCCGTCCCGTCCACGATCTTGCCATCCGCGTTGTGGAACTCATTGCCGGTATAATGATCAATCACCTTGTGACAGTTCATACAGACGTTGGGTGAAGGGATCATGGAATAACGGCTCTTCTCGGCGCCCGCGTGGCAATACAAACAGTTGATCTGATTGATGCCCGCGTGGACTTTATGGGAAAAGAAGATGGGTTGTTTGGGTTGGTAGTTCTTACTGTAACCTACGGTCGTCGCTGCATCCACCAGGAAATAACCCGCCAGTAAAAACAGGATGATGACCAGTACGAAAATGTTTCTTTTATTACGGTAGAACGGGATAGGCCTGGGATTGGCGACGCCTTCCTTGTCGTTGGCCAGTTTACGCAGGTTGCTGTTGACTTGTAATAAGATAAGCGCCAGCAAGGCAAGTACCAGGGTGAGAATGCCGAACAAAAGGCTGTTGCCGCTGCTCGCCGCGGGTTGCTCGCCGGAAACTCCTGTCTTGGCCTGGGGCGCGCCGGGCGCTTCATAAGCGTTTACATAAGCAATAATGTCATCAATGTCGGTGTTGGACAATTGCGGAAAATGTGTCATTTGCACATGTCCCCAGGTATTGAATAGATTATTGGCATATTTATCGCCGCTTGCGATGACCTTGGAGGAATTATGCACCCAATCGTATATCCAGTCCATCCCGCCCGGGATGGTTTCACTGACGCCCTGCAGGGCCGGGCCGGTCATGGGTTTTATCGGATTATGGCATGAGGCACAATTGGTTTGAAATAATGTCTGGCCTGCCTTGGGGTCTCCTTTGGGAGCGGCCCCTCCTGCTGCAAATGAAACTTGCTGGGTGAAGAACAACAACGTCAGCGATAAGAAGAACGAGACTGCCAGTTTCCCCCATGAAGTCTTGTAAAGACTGTTCACATCCATTACTTAAAAAATTAATTAGATCTGGTGATTTTGCAAAGCGGCACAAAAATAAGACACAATGTTGACAATTTATCAACAAAATAAAAAATTTCCTCTCCTGTCATCGGTAACATTCATGGTAATTTATCATCAGTTAAAAAAAAATCCTATGCGTTCATTCCCAGCCACTACTGCTTTAATAACGAATATCCTTTGAAATAACTTTTATCAAAAACAGCGTAATCCGAAATCGAACTGCCGCATCACTATCGAAAATCACCGCCCTGTTTTGCCATCACCGACTTCTTGTTAAAAAATTAATGTCAATCTTAAAACCAAACTTAATATAGGCGGTATCCTAAAAATAAATTCAACAGCTCTTCGGATTTTTCCTTTGTTTTGGGGCGAATTTAGAAAGAAGGCATCGAACGGGATGTTAATCAATTCTTAACAGCACTACAATATGAAGAATCTGGTCATCTTCGCATCGGGCGCAGGCACGAACGCGCAAAACATCATGAAATACTTCCAAAATGACACCGGGGTGAAAGTCAGACTCGTCATTTCGAATAATCCCCGGGCGGGCGTACTGAAAATCGCTGAACAGGCCGGGATCCCCACCCTTGTCATTGACAAACATACCTTATATGAAACGACTGAGGTACTGGACCTGCTCACAGCACTCCCCGCCGATCTGATCGTACTGGCCGGCTTTTTATGGAAGGTTCCCGATGCGCTGGTGAGCGCCTTCTCTGGCAGGATCATCAACATCCACCCCGCCCTGCTTCCCAAATACGGCGGGAAGGGCATGTACGGCATGCGCGTGCATGAGGCGGTCATCTCCTCCGGTGATCAGCAAAGCGGTATCACCATCCATTTTGTCAATGAAAAATACGACGAAGGTGAAATGATCCTTCAGAAGCCGTGCCCCGTCACCCCGGAGGATACCCCGGGAAGTCTGGCACAAAAAGTGCATCAATTGGAATACAGGTGGTATCCGGAAACGATCGCAAAGTTACTGTTCACAAAAAAGAAGGTATAGTCAGTTTTTTTATGTATCTTTTCTCCGAAACGGCATTCATGAAAAAAATCCTTATCACCATATTATTATGCAGTTGTATAGGCATCCCCGCCGTAATGGCACAACGAAAAACATTTCTCAAGGTAAACCCCACTACGCTGGTCAATGAACTGGATGTATACATAGGAAAGGAAATAAGCCCGTCCCTCAGCCTGGAAGTGGGAGGCGGTTTTGTCTATACCGATTATTGGGACAATATTCTAAACCAATTTGATTTTGGGCAGATCAAGCCGAACATCTCGGAGCACCAGTACCTGAATGCCAAAGGATTCTCGGGCCGGCTCGGTTTAAGGTTCTATGTCATTTCACCCTACGCAGCCAACAGTAAGGCACGGGGGACCTATTTCGAGCCGCTGCTCCTGTACAAGGAGGTATGGTATCCGCATGATGACAAGGAACTGGATTCAAAAAACTACATTGAAAAAGGCAGGAAGTACGTGATGGGGATGCAACTCCTTGTCGGACGGCAATACAAAAGGAAAAAGATTTATATCGACAAGTACATCGGTCTGGGTGTCAAAGCAAAAACATACAGCTTCGATAACTTCCAGGTCAATCAGGGCAGTGGGAATGTGCAAAACAATGGGCAGCGAACCACCTCCTGGCTGCCGGATATCAAACTGGGTGTTAAAATCGCCTTCGATCTCTCTCACCATTAAGGCTTTACTAAAATTTAACACCGGTAGTATTCTGGAATGCTGTTACAATAGGGAACGTTGTACCTTTGCCGCGGGAGAAGACCGTCTGATCAGCAAAAAGCAGGGCAAAGGCGGATGTTTGATTTGTTATCGGGCGTTTTTTGGAGGTGCCGGCCCGCGGCGGTTTGAAATGAGGAAGTAAGCCTGGGTGGAGCCTGGTAGAATCGTTCATGATCTTCCGCATGTGTATTTAGCAAAGATCAGTCGCTCCGGGACAAGGTTTCCGGGCTGTCAGAAATAACGCCGGTTTATCAGTAGGCAGTTTGCATTGTTTTTACCGAACGTGAGAAATTTTTATGAAATCAAAAACACTCAGCTTACTCATCATATGGTTATCCACCTTCTCTGTAACCGAGGCCCAGGTACCTACCGACAATAAAGTTTTCAGTCAGGACATAGACACCTCGGTACTGGAGATCCATCCGGAGTATATCGATAACCAGGATACCTTCTTATTGAAATTATACGATACGGTGCGGATACTGAGCAAAGGAGATAAACAACATGCTGTGGCCATTTATCATTTGCTGGAAAGCAGGGAGCTGACCAACCTGACCAAATACGCGCTGGTCAAAAGCAATATTCTCAGCTCTGCTGAAACCTATCACCTGCTGAATAAAGCGATCATTGGCCTGAAATCTGTATTCGCAACGGACTCACTGGATGATTTTGTCGTCCGGCTTAACCGGCTGGGAAGTACCGAACTCGGATTTTCCTTTAACGACCGGGTCATTGGCCTGGTGAAGACCACCTTACTCCATGGAAAGACACACGGCAAAAAAAATAAAAGGATCATCAAATCGGTAAATTCAATCATCAATGATACACTGTTTCAAAGGAGTGACAAATTAATGCCACCGGTGGAGATCATCAGTGCCGTCATGACCTCTCTAAGGACCTCATCGGTCCATAACAAACGCATTAAGCCCGAAAGGCTGGACAAACTGGAGGCTGAGCTGAATAAATATGTGGTCTACTATTCAGCTCTCAATGGTGGCAGGAGACAATTTCAATATGGATTGGGCGTCATTGAAGAGGAGTTAAGCACGCTGAATAAAAACATCTACATCCAGTTAAGCTTTATCGCCGACGCATTGAATATCCCGATCGCCTCGGTAGGCAGGGGAGTGCCACTCAACATGGCCCTCAAACCTTTTTTCACCCGCTATACCAAAACCAGTCTTCAGAAGTTCTTCGACAGCCTGGAGGTACAATATACATCGCCTTACACCAAACAAATCAACTATGGAATGATGCTTCGTGCAAACGATAAAATGAAAGAAGTCAATAACCAGTTGAATGACCTGGTGCAACAGATTAAAAAGTTTGACAACATCGACAATGAATATTTAACACTGCTGGATAGCTATTATGCACAGATCGTCCGTTCCATGAACATCGTGGCGGATAGCAGCCTGGCCGACAACAAACTGATCATGGCCAAACAAAAACGCCTTCTTGAAATGAAAAATAATGAATTCAGAGACGTGAAGGCCGCGGTCGATCTGAAGGACCTTATAAACAACGCGCATTACATTAAATACCGCTATAAGGTGTTCTGAGTTTCCCCATCGCCGGCACTTGTTATCCGTTTTATGATCCATAGAAGCAAGGAACCTTACCCCGGCCTTTTCGTAACGGATACAAATGGTAACCGGTTGAAAGGTTTGCCGGGAAAGAAAGTAAACTGGGTTCGTCCAACAAAACCGCAATGGGCAGTTTTCCCCATCCAACCAGGCTGCACCTGCTGG
>DASULB010000541.1:0-8674 GCA_036278455.1 Chitinophagaceae bacterium
GCTTCCCCGTATCATCTTTATACTGTTCGCGAAGAGCGGTCAATTGCGAGACCAGGTCAGCCGCGATATCTTCATAACCGGCCCCCACTCCCATGCCTTCCATGCGCATTAAACTTTCCATCTCATCTGGATCCTTTTGCAGATCGAAAAGTTCCCATTCATTGATGGAGTAATAATGAATGAGTTTATAGCGTTCGGTCCGGATCCCATAGTTGGGCAGCACCCAGTGTGGTGTTCCAAACTCGTAATAATGATAATACATCGATTTTCGCCAGTCGGAAGGCGTCTTACCCTGAAGGACCGGCAAGACACTTCTGCCCTGCATATCTCCCGGGATGGACAATCCCGCAAGATCAAGAGCGGTCGGCGCGTTATCAATGCTGAGTACCCATGAATCTGTTTGCGTGCCCGGCTTCACCACCCCGGGATAGCGGATCAGCCAGGGTACCCGGAGGGCCTGTTCATACATGAAGCGCTTATCAAACCATCCGTGGTCTCCCAGGAAAAAACCGTGGTCACTGGTGAACACTACGATGGTGTTGTCCGCCAAACCGGACTGATCCAGATAATGAAGCAGCCGCCCTATATTATCATCCTGCGCCTTCAGGGTGCCCAGAAAACGTCGCATCAGCTGTTGGTAATTCCATTGTTGCAATTGCCGTTTCGTGTAGTCCTTTGGTGAATTGAAATCTTTCAGGTCGTCAGCGATGCGCATGTGCGCCTCTCTGGCGGCGGCTGAACGAAACTGATAGTCATCCCAAAAAGTACCGGGCTCGGGAAACCGGAGCTCATCGTAAATATGTTCATAGGGATGCGGCGGTTGAAAAGGCCGGTGATCATTAAAGTACTGGACGGCCATGCAAAAGGGTTCCTTCAATTGTTTGATCCCTTCTATGGCCAGGTCAGTGAAGTTATCGGTAATGTAACCGGAGTACTGTTTTTTCCCGATCTCAGTACTTCCGAGAGAAGGATTTTGCAGATAGCCTTCCTCTTTATAATAAGGCCCTCCGGCGCCGCGTTTAAATACAAAATAATCAAACCCGGCCTCACCCGGGTTAGCGGCCTTACCATGATCCGAAGCCAGATGCCATTTTCCTACCAGGCCTGTTTTATACCCGTTACGTTTCATGATCTTTGGAAAAGTCTCCTGCGAAGGATTAAAGAAACCTTTGGCGTTTCCATTGTCTGCTGCCATGGGATTGGTCTCCATGCCGCATAAATGATTGTATTTTCCGGTCAGCAGCGTAGCGCGGCTTGGCGCGCAAAGCGCGTTGGTACAAAAGGAATTTCGAAACAGCATGCCTTCACGGGCGATGCGATCAATGTGAGGGGTTTTCATCAGCCGGCCGCCATAGCAACTCAGCACGCTTAACGGAACTCCCTCGGCCGTGATCCAGAGAATATTGGGTTTATCGGCCCGCCTTCCTTTAATGACCACCGGAAAGGAATTTTCAGTTGCCGCGGCATTGCGAATGACCGAAGAGGCCAACGGCAAGCCGAGCGCCAGTCCGCCCAACGTCTTTAACGCGTCCTTGCGCGAAACGGGGTTGTTTGATTTATCCATTTGCTTTAACTTATTTATTGCGCAAGTGCCCTGTCTGATGGATGACTACTGGCACATGATCAGGTACACCGTTAATTTTTCGTTTCCTGCTTTATGGCGCAAACCCGGATGTCCTCATCTGGGTAACTGAAACGGTTGGATAAAAACCAACGCGCCTTATAAATTTTAAGCCCGGTCTGCTGAAACACCCGGTTGCCCTTTAAATCAAGTACCTCATCGGACCACCATTTAACCTTTGGCTGCATGATCAAAATGGGAAAACCTTCAGGTCCCGATGAAACGCTTTTGATATTTTTAACCTGTGGCTGCACCAGGGGAACTATTTTCTTAGTCGCAGGATCCATCAGGTACATGCCACCGATCGTGGTCAGGAAAAGGGAATCTTTTCCATATACGGGGAAAAGATCATGCGCGCCGGGGCCCGGCAGATCGACCGAATCAACGGGCGAAAGGTCCGGATTCCGGCAATTAAAGTTATACCTGAAACGATATAACCTCGTCTTTCCCGCGGCCCAGAGTACATTTCTTTTCTTATCCCATACCACATTATGCGCGCCATGGAGATAGATCCTCTTTTTATAAACATCGGGGCACTGAACGGTGTCCACATGAAAAACCATCAGAAAATTGCCGGTACTGGAGGCCGATATCATGTTGCCATCCGGGAGCAGGGCGATGGAGTGAGTGTTTCCCCCTGCATAGGAAAAAAAGACCGCCTTCTTATCGGCGATGCGAACAAGGGCCACCCCACCGGCCGAGGAAGACACGAGCAGGTATTTTTTCCCGTACACCGGTTTTACGTCGCTGTAATTTTTAAACCATTGTAGCTTACCCGCCGGGATACCGGATTCGGATGATTTCCACTCCCAGATGATCCGCTGACGATCCAGGTCTGCGATCGCAATCCGGTGTTGGCTGATATCTGTCAGCAGCACACATCTTTTACAGCCGGCCACCTTCACCGGGTTCCCCTTTGTGTTCACTCCCCTGCGCTGAGCATGTCCAACACAGGGTAGCAATAAACAAATCGCAAAAATGACGGCCCTCTTTCTCATCATTTCAGGAGTTCTTTTCGCTGCCCGTCAAAATAATCCACGCAGGCCTTTACTTCGGGCAGGTTTGTCTTCCAATGGTATTCATATTCGATGAAACTGTATCCTTTAAACTGTTGCCGTTTCATCTCCTGCATGATCGCATCCATATGGATCACGCCTGCTCCCATCGGCACGTCGTGCGCGGCCCTGGTGCCTTTTTCATTCAGGTCCTTCATGTGGAATTCCATGATGTGCCCTTCCAGTTTTTTTAAACACTCGACAGGGTCCAGATCAGATTGCAGCCAGTGGCCGATGTCCGCACAAACGCCGATGCGCGGGCTGGCATTTTTGAGGGCCGCCAGTACAATCTCCGGGCTCCAGTAATGGGTGGGTCTGGCGTGATTGTGAACGGCTACACCAATCTGATATTTGTCACACAGTCTCGAAACCAGCGGGATCTGATCGGTTCTTGGCTCGGACACAATTGTTTCCAGATGCATGGCTTTTGCAAATTTGAACAACTGTACCCAGTCGCTGTCGGTTTTGGGTTTTACCACGCCATAGGAGACCATCCTGATGCCCTTGCGATCAAGCAGGTCCAGTACCTGTTGTCTGGCGACCGCATCCATGTGATAATCCATCTTGCCCTTGATGCCGCCACCAATCAATTGGTTGGGAATCCCTTCCACGTATTTCACCCCGCAGGAGTCAATTTTATCCAGGGCTTCCTCAAACGTAACTGCATGGAACGACCAGGCCTGGATCCCCAGCTTCCAGTCCCGGGAATGTAGCTTTTGCTGCGCGGTGAGCGGTGTGGCGATCCCCGCCATCAGGAGCAGGTATATGATAAAGGGATGCACCGGCAGTCTTTTTTTGTTGATGAACGCTTTGAGCGTGTTTTTTAAAATATGCAAATTCATGGGCCTTTATTTTGATAGAATGATCATTTTTTCTGTTGTATTTTCAAGACGGCTTCTATCGGTGAACCTATAGAACCGTTTGGCATCTGCACATGCAAAAGCGCCGCCAGGGTAGGTGCGATATCAGTCATATAAACAGGGTGATGAGTTTTCCCATGGGTGATCCCCCAACCCATAAAGATCAGCGGGATATGGGTATCATCGGGATTCCAGCCGCCATGTGTCGTGCCTTTTTTTGCATAAGCCGGCAGCCAGCCCGCTTCGGGGATGATCTGTATGGGTCCGCTTCGCTTGTAATGATAACCATTGATCATCATGGTCTTTATCCTGGAAGGGATGGGGGCGTTTCCGATCTCTTCCATGTCTACCGCATAGAGAATCCCCGGCCGGCTCTTAAGATAAGCCAGGGTTGTTTTTTTAATCCGGCTAAGATCCAGGTGACGGGCCCTGATCTGAGCCATGTCATAATTGACCTGATAGTCGACACCAATACCCAACTGCGTCAGCACCAATTGTTTTACGCCCGTTTGCCGGGCCAGTATGGCATTGAGACTGTCTGCCAGACCGGTATCCCAGAAACCGGTGGGAAAATGATGTGCTTTCATAAAACCTTCACTGTGTGATCCGCCATGGTCGGCCGATAGAAACACCAGGTAATTCCCCTTCCCTATCTTTTCATCCAGAAAATGAAAAAAATCTGCCAGGTCCTTGTCCAGACGTAAATACACATCTTCCACTTCCACCGAATTGGGTCCGAACATATGTCCTGCGTAATCGGTAGAGGCGCAATTGATCGTCAGAAAATCGGTTGCCCTTTCCTGACCGAGACGATATCCCGTAATGGCCGCTTTTGCAAAACCCAGCGTGAGTGTATTGCCAAAAGGCGTTGAACGGATAATGCCATGGTGCTTTTTATATTTTGCCGCGATATCATAGGGAAAAACCGGTATCTTTTTCCCTCCCAGGTGCCCTTCCCAGCTTTCATTATCCGGGGTGCTCCGGGTATAATCACCCATGGGATACAGTGTCTTCCATCCATGGGCAACCAGCTTTTCCGGGAGGTTTTCAGCGTTAAATAGCCTGACCCAATCCGGCAGCACGTCCATGTAATAAGTGCTGGTGATAAAACGGCCTGTCTGATTGTCAAACCAGAAAGCCGCGTTGGCAGCATGCCCTGCCGGCAGAATAGCGGCGCGGTCTTTCAGGGAAACACCGACCACCCGGGAATGGAAATTGGTCGCCAGCCGCAATTCATCTGTAATGGTGGATACCCGTAAATTCCGGGGAGACATCTGCCCCTCGGCTGATGTGCTGCCTACCGTTTGCACGGTGGTGTCCTCTGTACAATACCATTTCCGTCCCGTAAGCTGATCGATCCATTCATTGCCTGCGATGCCGTCAATGGAGGGAACGGATCCTGTAAAAATGGTGCTGTGGCCCACCGCGGTGGCCGAAGGCAGATAATTGATAAAGGTGTTCTCACAACTAAATCCTTGGTTTAGCAACCGTTTGAACCCGCCGTCTCCATACCGATCGTAATAACGGTACAGATAATCCCAGCGCATCTGGTCCACCACGATCCCCACCACCAGTTTGGGCCGGGACACAGCGGAGCGGGTTGCGGAGGATTGCGCTTTGGTGACCAAAGCCGCTAAACACAATGTGCCAGCCAGCATTACGGCGCGGAGAAATCTTGTTGACAAACGTTTTGTTTCGTTGATCATCGGGTGATTTTAAATCTTTGCTTAAACCGGACTTACAGATTATTTCTTTTTAGCTCTCTTACCGCATAATCGCTGGCCCTTGCCGTGAGCGCCATAAACGTAAGGGAGGGGTTCTGGCAGGCCGTACTGTCCATGCAGCTTCCATCGGTAATAAAAACATTCTTCACCGCATGCATCTGGTTCCACTTATTCAGGATAGACTGCTTGGGGTCATTGCCCATCCTGGCTGTCCCCATTTCGTGGATGGCTTCCCCCAGCGTGGAATGCTTGTTGTAGGTTTGTACATTTTTCATTCCCGCGGCTTCCAGCATCTCCCCGGCGTCGTTCATCATGTCTTTTTCCATCGCCTTTTCATTTTCTTTGAAGCCTGCGTCGAATACCAGGGTCGGCAATCCCCATTTATCCTTTTTGGCAGGGTCCAGATAAACTTTGTTTTCATAATAAGGCAGGCATTCCCCAAAACCCATGAGCCCCATGGTCCACACTCCCGGTTCGGACAATTTGTCCTTGAAACCTTTCCCCACTCCCAGCTCTGCAATGCCCCTGTGCCAGCCTGAGCGGGAAGCCCGTCCCTGATAGCCAAAACCACGGAGGTAATCCCGTTTTTCATTTTTATCCACATTGCGGAAGCGGGGCACATAGACACCGGTCGGCCGGCGGCCAAAATAATATTTATCATCAAAGCCGTCGGCCCTTCCATGCGCGCCTGCCCGGAAATGATGATCCATCAGGTAATGGCCCAGCACGCCGCTGTCATTGCCCAGGCCACGGGGGAAACGGCCGGATACGGAATGCATCAGGATAAAAGCCGTACCGACGGTGGATGCATTTACAAAAATGATCTTCGCATAATACTCAGTGGTTTTATGGGTATGGGCATTCATCACCCGCACGCCCGTCGCCTTTTTCTTATCCTGATCATACATCACTTCGGTGACGATGGAATCGGGTTGCAGGGTGAGTCTTCCTGTGGCCATCGCCGGTGGAAGTGTGGTGGACTGCGTAGAAAAATAGGCGCCGAAGGGACATCCGCGGCTGCATAGATTACGGTACTGACAAGGTCCCCGGTCATGATGTCGCTGTGTGATATTGGCGACCCGGGCAATGGTCAGGATACGGTTCTTAAAGTTTTTCTCAATCCCCTTTTTAACATCCTGTTCCACGCAGTTCATTTCCATCGGGGGCATGAACACACTGTCGGGCAAGGCCGCATATCCTTCCTTCTGTCCGCTGATGCCGGCAAACTTTTCCACGTATTCATACCAGGGTTCCAGGTCCTTATAACGGATGGGCCAGTCAATGCCATGGCCATCCCGGGCGTTGGCCCCAAAGTCCAGGTCGCTCCACCGGTAGCTTTGCCTGCCCCACATGATGGATTTACCGCCGACGATATCGGGCCGGAACCAATCAAACTTTTGTTTTTCCTCATAAGGTGCATCGGAATCCCTGAACCAATAGTCAGCGTTAAACTCACTGTAGGGATAATCGCGGCTTACATATTGATGGTTCTTTCGCTGTTCGGGTGTAATGCGTCCCCGGTGCCTGAATTCCCAGGGCTTCATGAGCGCCGTCTTATAACCGGTGATGTGTTCCAGCTGGTGCCCTCTTTCCAGCATCAGTACCGTCAGTCCCTTCTCAGTCAATTCTTTGGCTGCCCAGCCGCCGCTGAGTCCTGAGCCGATGACGATGGCGTCATAAGTGTTCTGCGCGGTCGCTTTTGTATTGAGGTTCATGACTTTTTTCTTTTAAGGCTCATTAATGAGTTTCGGGGCGATTCGTCCCGGCCATTGCTTTATCCGCTGATTGAAAACCATTTCTCCGGGTCAACTGGCCCAGGCTTTATCTCCTTTGTGATAAGGTACACATCCGTCATAATGCCCAGGGATTTGCTGGTAGCGCAAGGTCTTGGTAGCGCCGGGTTCAGAGGTGAAAAAGCCCAACAGGGTCAGTGCCTTCAGGTGATGATAGAAAGGCCTGTACCCACTTGGAAGCCTTTTATCCGTTCCCAATACTTGATGATCCAGTTTCCCGACCGCATCTTCCTGTTTACGCCGGGATAGCTTCAGGAAATGATTTCCATCGTCCCGGTGGCACTGTCCGTCAAAATCCGCCAGCCCTTTGTGAAACTGTTGCTGGTCTTTTGGCGTATAACACTCCTGCATCATCCTGATGACAAAGGCGGGTACGCCCGCATCCACAGCGCCGGGTGTGTCCGTCCGGGGAATGATCACATCTGTCATGCGGCTGATCATTTCTGTTTCCGCTTCCGTAAAGGAAGTTCCTTCGCCGGGCTGGAATGCCTGGTTACAGCCGTCCAGCATCAGGGCGATCGTCGAAGCGCTTAATACGCCACCCATCAGGATGGCTACGGATTTTACAGCGTCTCTGCGGTCCATCATCTGTGTTTAATAGTTAAAAAAAAGTATCTCACCAGGTGGCCTCGCTTTAATCACTTCTGTGTTGCAATTGGTGAAGGATTTTGGTAAGCTTAGCGGGATCATCCATATAAGGCTCCAGGTTAAACAAGGCCACTTTCCTGAATTCGGTGGGCATGCTCTCACTTTGCAGCGCAATATACCCGGACTTCAGGGGTTGTCCGTTCCGCGGATCCTTATAGGCAGGATCATAGTGATTCACATTTCCCCCACCGACGGTAGGCTTTTCATACACCATGACGGTATCTTTTCCTACGATATGCTTGATAATGGAATCGCCCAGCACAAGCGCTTCCACATGCGTCCATTCGGAGCGGGGGCTCGGACCAGAGGTAGACGAGGTGCAATGGCTGGTGATCAGTTGCCCGTCTATCATGATATTTGTCCCTGGCGTACAAACATTTCCGTTATGGTTCTTCACGGTTGAATCGCTTCCCAGCAACTGGCATTCCAGTGAGATCGGATAGTCCTGCAAAAGCGTCATGGTTTTCGGATCCTGACAATGCAACATGATGCCGTTGTTGAGAAAAGCCCATCTTGGCGCGTCCTTCAATTGACTGCCATAAAAACGGTATTCGGCCACCACCAGGTAGGCGGAGAACTTCTTTTTGTAAAAGATATGACCATACCTTCCTTTCATCAGGCTGTCATATCCGTCGTAGCTTACTTTCAACAAGCCACTGTCCACCCTGAATGTATGGGCGAAATTATCGTTCAACGGAAATCCGGCGATCTTCACCTCCCAACCTTTCAGGTCCTTTCCATCAAATAACTGTATCCAGCCGTTCTTTGGACTTTGCCGGGAACAGGCCGTCAGGACCGATAACAACAGAAAAACACTTATCAATTTTTGCATCATACCGATTTTTTGTATTTAAAATATTTTTGTTTGTGCCTTGTGACTACTGCTTCGTGTGACTAGTGGTTGGTCTCCCGTAACGGCTTTCATCGCTCGGCTTAAATCCTATCCTAATGGCCTTTGCGCGAAGCGTGCTCC
>DASULB010000542.1:0-2874 GCA_036278455.1 Chitinophagaceae bacterium
AAGATCAATTGACGTTTTTATGTTTTATTCCGGTCGATCACCTTCCGGAACCCTCCGGCACTCCAGGTAGCAAGCCGTTTGTGGTAATGCTTATTTTCTGATAACTGCTGCCGATGCGCATGAACATCAGGATTACCAACCCTTTGAATTTACGTGTGGATCGTAAACTGCCGACGATGTACCTACTGGATGGCCGTATCCATCTTTCCCCGCATAACAGATAAACCCTTTACTTGGTCGGACACACCTGGGTATTCGGAAAACAAAGTGACGGGCGATCAAAACCACCGAAATAAGTCAGTTAGCGCTATAGGTCTCCTTTCTATGATAGTTTGATACCTGATCAGTGAATGGCAATTAATGCGCGCCTATTTTAAATTTATCAAAACAGGCTACATTCCACCCGGTATCAAGAGCGATCACATCTCCAACCCCTCATTATCTCCCTGGGATCTCCGCATCAATCAAAAGAAGAAAACCGTTAACTTTGAAGCATTCGCTTATTACCGGAAGAACATTCAAAATACAGGTTTACAAATGCAAAGCATCCTGTTTTTTACGTGACTGCTGTTCTAAGTTTTCTAAAACGATCAAGATGGATACCCAAACATTCAACGACCTGGAAATATTCAAGGGAACAGGACGGCAAAGTATATTCGCCCGGATGGACTTTACCCTGACGGCAAAAGGAAGTGCCTGTCTGAAACACAGGTTTCTGGACCCCACTTTCAGGCTGGAAGCTATCAAAAACACACAGGAGGTGATCAGCTACTTTATCCGGAACGCAGCTGCATGGGAAAAACAATTCACCCGAAATGAGCTCAGCTACCTGGAACACTACCTGCAAAGCAATATCACCCCACTGATCTACAAAAACAAACTCCAGGCATCATATGCGGGAACCTGGTACAAGCTCCGGTACACCTCGGATCATTATTTCCTGGAGACCTGTATCCGGCGGTTAGTCGCTTTCATTGCCAAACTGGGCAGCATTGTATCGGTAGCGTCGCCGGCGGATACCCCACCATTGCCCGCCCGGATCCGGTCGCAGTTGCAGTCCTTCTATGCAAAGGACAGCGGAGATCTCCTGGGAAAGGATTTAACCCGTCGCTCCTTAAAGGCCTGGGAATTTTATTACCTGGACGATTTCTTCCGCAGGAAGAACCGCCGGGCACTGGAGGAGCTGTTCGAGTTGTTTTATGAAATGGATGCTATATTATCCATGGCAACCGCTACCCAAAAATACAACCTGAGAACACCCACATTTGATCCGGAGGCATCCACAGTCCATATAAGGGGACTCTATCATCTTTTTCTTCCAGAAAGTGAAAGGAACGACCTGAGGCTGGAAGAAGGGAAACACTTTATTTTTCTTACCGGATCCAACATGTCCGGCAAGTCCACTTACCTGAAGGCTTGCGGCATCGCGGTATACCTGGCACACATCGGCATGGGTATTCCGGCAGAGAGCGCCGTGCTTCCTGTATTCAATGACATCTTTACCAATATTTATCTTACCGATGACATCGAAAAAGGGTACAGTTATTTTTTTAGTGAGGTAAACCGCATTCGTGAATTGGCAGAGGAGTTGAGCCAGGGAAAGAAAATCTTTGTGCTCATTGATGAAATGTTCAGGGGCACCAACCTCATGGACGCGCTGGATTGCTCACGGATCGTCATAGAAAAGCTGCTGTTGTGGAAGAACAGCACCTTTATACTTTCATCCCATTTTACCGAGATCGCCGACCTGTTTATCGACCAGCCAGCACTGCAATTCAGTTACTTCCAATCATACGTGGAAGACGGCAAACCTCATTTCACCTATCATCTGAAAAACGGTATCTCCCATGAAAGATTGGGAAAGCTGATCTTGCTTGAAAGCCGGGTACAGGAGTTGCTATCACCACACTAAGTCACAAGGCATGGATCATACGATCCTGATTCTCCAACGGCTATTCCTTAGGCCAAAAAGTGATCTGGCTTATATTGACAAAGCTGGGATCATCATAAGGTTTTAACACACGGACCATGATAAAGCGAACGAGGGCGGATTACTGATCAGTTCCGCATTGAAAGGGACAATGCCGTTGTCAGCCCACGATTCTATTCAAAGTCCATAGGGATCTTTACCCTCCTGCCGATTATCCGGCAATACGGCATAGATCAGATACTGGTCGATTCGCCCTATCCGGTGACAAAGGATATAAGCAAGGTCTCCTCCATTCTTTCGTTTATAGCGATGAAGCTTCCCCGCATAAAACGTTATAGCGATGATGATATGTGGTGTATGGATAAGGGTTATTCCCTATCTGATTCATTAGGACATTTTTTACCATCCAAATTTATTTGTAGAAAGGATATAGAATTTACGCTCTAAGCTATCCTTGCATTTATTAAGAATAATAATATGCTTGCTCCAGCTAATTTCTCCAACCAGTGGTTGGAGATTTGCATCGATGTGATATTAAGTGTAAAGCTGCACCATTAACCACGGCATCCTCCATTTGATCACCTCCAGTGGCAGGGATTGTTTTTCTTTTTGTCTTTCTGATGAAAGCCATCCGTTGAAATCTATCTTCGTTTAGACGTGGTTCTCCCGGAGACAACGCGCACCGGAAAAGTAATCATCCCAATAATAGGTAGCCTTGTTCTATTAAACTCATTAACAAGGCTTCCTTATTTACCGGTAAGCATGTATCGCCATACATTTTTAAACTCCGGCTGTATGGTGGAGCCATGCGGAGCCTCCGTCGGGATATCGGTCACCAGGATGTGGTGATGGCCTTTCACAGGTACGCCAGGATGCACCATGACCGAATCGGGTTTTGATCTTTGCATCAGTGCGTCGCAATTAGCCAGTTGGTGCTTTATATT
>DASULB010000543.1:0-13581 GCA_036278455.1 Chitinophagaceae bacterium
TATCTGGATAGAACCCGAAATGGTCAATCCCCAAAGTGAATTATATGAGCAGCATCCTGACTGGATACTGCGGCTTCCCAACAGGCCGGAAAATTATCAGCGGCATCAGCTGGTGCTGGATATGAGCAACCCGGCCGTTCAGGATTTTGTCTTTGGGGTGATAGACAGCCTGATGACAGATTATCCGGGCATCGCCTACTTTAAATGGGATTGTAACAGAACCTTTACCGATGCGTATTCCGTTTATCTTGGCAAAAACCAGTCGCACTTATATATTGAATACGTTGAGGGCTTGTATAAGGTCTTTAAGCGCATGAGAAAGAAATATCCTCACCTGCCCATGATGCTGTGTTCCGGTGGGGGCGGCAGGGTGGATTACGGGGCCCTGCCCTATTTTACGGAGTTCTGGCCCAGCGATAATACCAATCCCATGGACCGGATTTTCATACAATGGGGCTATTCCTATTTCTTTCCGGCGCTGGCTACCTGTAACCATGTAACCGAGTCAGGAGACTATTCCATGAAGTTCAAGATTGACGTGGCAATGATGGGTAAAATGGGATTTGATATGCGCTTTGACGCGCTAAAGCCAGCGGAGATAGCCTTTGTCCAGCGTGCTTTAAAGACATACAAGCGCATTGATGATATTATCTGGTTTGGTGACCTTTACCGCCTGATCTCTCCGTATAAAGGAAGCCGTGCGGCGTTGATGTATGTTACCGAAGACAAGCACCGTGCAGTGGTTTTTACATACAGACTGCACAAAAAGTTAAGCGATGACTATACACCTGTCCGTTTAAACGGGCTGGATCCCGATCAAAAATATAAGATTGAGGAGATCAACCTGCCCGCGGGCAAGAAATCCGCCTGCCCCGAGTCGGGGCATACTTTCACGGGTGCTTTTTTGATGAGCGAAGGCATTCATCCAACGTTGGAAAGTGACGGTACAAGTGCCGTATTTGAATTGATTGCCGAATAAATGATTTAAAAAATGAAAAGGGCCAACGTCCACCACCGCCTTACCTCCCTGATTTTGCTGGCAGGACTTCTGTGTTCAGTACAATTGACGGCACAGCGTTATCGGGAGAATAAAAAAAATCTCGACATCGTTTTTATCGGCAACAGCATCACGCACGGGGCCACCCTGAAAAACCCTGCAACCGAGGCCCCGCCGGTAAGTACTTGCGTTTATCTAAGGGGCAGGCCGGGCATGGGCAAGGTGCAATTTTCCAACCAGGGGGTCAGTGGCTTCACCACAGTGGATTTTCTGCCAGCTACCGGTACGGCCTTTGAAGACGTGATCAGTGCCGCCAATGGTTTTGCTCAGGATAAAGGAGCCACACTGGTGTTTTCCATTATGCTGGGCACCAATGACAGCGCCATCAAAGGGCCGAACGGCTCTCCGGTATCCCCGGATGATTACCGTCTGAACTTAAAGGCGATCATTGATAGGCTTTTACATGACTACCCCACCTGCAAGATCGTTGTTCATAACCCCATCTGGTATAGTCCTAATACTTACAACGGAGCGGAATACCTCCAGCAGGGACTGACGCGGCTGCAAGGTTATTTTCCCGAGATCAATACGCTGCTCCGCTATTATACGGTTTCAGCGCCCGGTCAGGTATTCGCGGGTGACAAAAAAGCGTTTCGTTATTTTAGAAAACACCATCTCGATGATTATACGCCCCAAAAGGGTCACCGCGGCATTTTTTACCTTCATCCGAACAAAGCGGGTGCCGTTAAACTGGGCATATTCTGGGGGAAGGCCATTTACAAGGCTTTGGAAGGATAATTTTTTATGATCAGCAAATCGGTAGGATGAGAAACGGACTGTTTTCCTTCAGACGGGTATTTTTCCTTAAATAAATCAGTTCGTCGCTTATCGGGAGACGGGTCGGATGACTCTCTGCTATGCCATGGTTAATCTTGAAGTTTTCATCCTATATTGATTGCAATTCTTTAAATAAGTTTATACTTTTCACATTTTTATGGTTAATGGTTACAACATTTTAAATAGATTTATACTTTTTGCACTTTTATGGACAGATTGGTTGCAATTTTTTAAATAAGTTTATATTTTTCGGATTCTTATGGATACACGTAGAGATTTTCTTAAAAAAGCGATCCTGTTTTCAGGCACCACAGGACTTTCCACCGTCATGCCTGCTTCTATTAAGCGGGCGCTGGAAATTGAGCCGGCTAAAGGAAGCACTTACCTTGACGCGGAGCATGTGGTGATCCTGATGCAGGAGAACCGTTCTTTTGATCACTGTTTTGGAACCCTTCGGGGTGTACGCGGTTTTAATGATCCGCGTGCCATTACACAGCCGGATAAAAATCTCGTTTGGTTGCAATCGAACAAGGCGGGTGAAACACATGCCCCTTTCCGGTTTAACATTAAGGATACCAAAGCGACCTGGATGGGTTCCATTCCACATAGCCGGGCCAGCCAGGTCGATGCCAATAACAAGGGTAAATACGACGGGTGGCTCGAGGCCAAACGTTCCGGTCATAAAAAGTATCACAATATGCCGTTGACCATGGGCCATTATAACCGGGATGATCTTCCTTTTAATTATGCGTTCGCGGATGCTTTTACGATTTGCGACCAGAATTTTTCTTCCGGCATGACCTGTACCTGGCCCAACCGGCTGTATTTCTGGTCAGGCACCATTCGCGGTGAGAAAAACGGGGATGTGAAGGCTTTTATCAGCAATGACATTCCTTACGGCTCCGCGCACTGGAAGACTTTTCCCGAACACCTGGAGCAAAACGATATCTCCTGGAAAATATATCAGAATGATCTGTCCGCCGGTGGCGGATTGACCGGTGATCAACGTTCCTGGCTGTCCAATTTCGGCTGTAATCCGCTGGAGTTCTTATCCCAGTATAATGTAAGGTATTTTCCCCGGTATGTCCAGACCCTTAAAAGGCGCGCGGAATCCCTTCCCCTGCAAATAGACGCATTGGAAAAGAAAATAAGCACCCTGTCTAGTGGTGAAAAGGGATATGAGAAATTACAAAAGGAGATCGCCAAGAAAAAGGAAGTCCTGGCCGATACCCGGTCTCAGATACAGAAGTGGAGTAAGGAGAATTATGAAAAATTATCACCGTATCAGAAAAATCTTTACAACAAGGCTTTTTCGACCAATGCGGATGACCCGGACTACCATGAGCTGACAACCTTAAGATACGAGAACGATGGACAGCAGCGTGAATTGCCTATACCCAAGGGCGATGTTCTGTACCAGTTCCGCAAGGATGTAGACAGCGGAAAGTTGCCTACCGTTTCCTGGCTGGTTCCCTCACAAAACTTTTCGGATCATCCCAGCGCGCCCTGGTATGGCGCCTGGTTAACATCGGAGATATTGGATATTCTTACCAAGAACCCCGAGGTATGGAAAAAAACCATTTTTATTCTTACCTATGATGAAAATGATGGCTATTTCGATCATATCCCTCCCTTTGTGGCGCCTGACCCTGAAAATAAAGAAACAGGTAAATGTTCGCCGGGCGTTAATGCCACCGGTGTTGAATTCATCCGCCGCGAACAGGAACTAAAGGAAGGGTTCTCCAAAAGCGCGGCCCGCACCGGTCCTATAGGACTGGGTTTTCGTGTGCCCATGATCATCGCTTCGCCCTGGAGCAGGGGAGGGAAGGTTTGTTCACAGGTGTTTGACCATACATCCACCCTGCAGTTTTTGGAAGGCTTTCTGAATAAAAAGTTTAACAAAGAAATTAGGCAAGACAACATAAGTGCGTGGCGCAGGACAGTCTGCGGAGACCTGACGGCTGCTTTCAGTGATTATAAGAGCGGCAGGGAGGATCAGATCAACTTTTTAAAAATGGATCCTTTCATTGAGAAGATATACAACGCCAAGTTCCAGAAAGCACCGAAGGATTATAAAATACTGACCCCCGAAGAAATTGCGCAGATCAACCGGGATCCCGCCTCTTCTTCCCTGATGACCCATCAGGAGCCAGGCACCCGCCCTGCTTGTCCTTTGCCTTACCAGCTTTATGCAGATGGTCGCCTGAGCGAGGATAAAAAAAGTTTTGAATTAAACATGGAGGCCAGAAACGAGGTTTTTGGCAAAAAATCAGCCGGAGCGCCTTTTAAGGTTTATGCGCCCGGGAAATACCTTTCTATTCAGGCAAAGGATAAACAGCCAAAATCCTTTGAAGGCGCCCGTTCCTGGGATTACTCTGTGACGGCCGGTGGCGGATTATCCGATAACTGGCCACTGAATGCATTTGAAGAAGACGGCTACCACCTTCGGGTATACGGTCCCAATGGGTTCTACCGGGAATTCCTCGGCACGGATGCAGACCCCGCGCTACAGGTGAAATGTGATGATGAAAGGAGCCGCATGCTAAAAAGTAAGCTTACCGGTAATGCAGCACTCAAGATAAGCAACCTGAGCCAGGACCATTCCTATAACCTGGAGATTACAGATAATGCCTATCAAAACAAACCTGTTTCAAGGTCGATTGCGGCAGGCAGTGAGATGAGTGTTACACTGGATCTGAAAAAGAGCTTTGGCTGGTATGATTTCACGCTCCGTGTAAAAGAGTTCCCTGCGTTCTCCCAGCGCTTTGCAGGCAGGGTGGAAACGGGTAAGGAATCCCACAGCGATCCTGCCATGGGCCGGGTAATCAGCTAAGAACGATATTTGGATAGAACCTTGAACAGAAACCCGAACCAAGATTTTCTTAACACACACTTAATTAGTTCTATGAAATTGACCGGACCATTATTAACCGCCTCATTCGTTTTTATGTTATTAACTTCCTGCGGGATTTCGAATAAGGGCTTCGATAAACAGGCCCACCGTGGCGGTCGCGGGTTAATGCCCGAAAATACCATTGCTTCGGAGAAAAACGCGATCAATTATGATTGCACCATGGAAATGGACCTGCAAATGTCCAGGGATAAGAAAATCGTCGTTTCCCACGATTCTTATTTTAGCAGTGCATTTTGCCTGACCCCCGAGGGGGATACGATGACCAAAAAAGATGGTTACAGCAGGTTGATTTATGACATGCCTTATGATAGCGTGGCAAAGTATGATGTGGGGATGAAGCCTTATCCGGCCTTTCCGCGGCAAAAAAAGATGCATGCCATAAAACCGCTCTTGAGTGTTCTGATAGATTCGGTGGAGGCCTATGGGAAAAGAAAGCATCACGTTAATCATTATAATATAGAGATTAAATCGAATCCGAAAAATGACGGAAAGACCTATTCCAGCCTGGAGGAATATGTTGATTCAGCCATGTCTATCATTACGCGAAAAGGCATCGGACCACGTACGATGATTCAATCTTTTGATGAGCGCGCACTCAGGATCATTCATCAGAAATATCCCAGAATTAAGACATCGTATCTGGTGGGGGCCAAGGAAAAAAAATCAGTGCAGGGTTATATTGACGCGCTTGGTTTTAAACCCGATATTTTCAGTCCAGAGTTTTCACTGGTTACCGCTGAGCGGGTAAAGGCGTTTCACAAACAGGGCATCCTTGTGATTCCATGGGCGCCGGATACGCTCCAGGAGATGCAGCGTTTAAAAGACATGGGGGTAGATGGTCTGATTACGGATTATCCGGACCTATATGCTCAGTTAAAATAGAGGAGTACTTCCGGTATAAGGTAAAATAAAATAAAGCAATCGGATGAAGATAAAACACTGTCTGTTTTTATTGATGGCCTGCGTCCTGTCCCAGGCAGCCCTTTCTCAGAAAGTTGCTTATAAATGGTGGAATCCCGCCCAAAATCCTTTCCCGGTCATCGAAGGCCAGGGTTGGCCCAAGCAGGTAGCACATCCTTATGACCGGCTTCCCGCAAAAGCACAAAAGACCGTCAGAAAGATCGTTTGGCATTTATCCGGGCAGGCCGCCGGCCTGGTGATTCGTTTCCGGTCCAATGCAACGGACATCCGGGTCCGTTATACGGTAGATTCAAGGCTGTACATGCCACATATGCCGTCAACGGGCGTGAGCGGTGTGGACCTTTTTGCCCTTAATAAGGACGGCGCATGGCAATGGAGCGGTGGGAAATACCACTTTGGCGATACCATAGAATATCATTTTTCATCCCTCCCGCATGGTTATCAGCGGGAATATCACCTGTATCTGCCGTTGTATAATCATGTAAAATGGCTTGAAATAGGTGTTCCACAAAAGGCGGCCATGAAGCCATTACCACTGAATCCTGATAAGCCCATTGTGATCTATGGTACTTCCATTGCACAGGGCGCTTGTGCATCCCGCCCGGGAATGGCATGGACGGCGATCCTGGGACGCAGGCTGCATCGCCCGGTGATCAACCTGGGCTTTTCGGGAAACGGCCGACTGGAAAAACCAGTAGTCAACCTGCTGACGGAGCTGGATCCGAAAATCTATGTGGTGGATTGCCTGCCCAACATGACGCGTTATCCAAATCACATCATCAGGGCAAGGCTGACGGAAACTGTCAAGATGTTAAGGAAGAAAAAGCCACATGTACCGGTACTGATCGTGGAAGACGCGGATGCCGGTATCGGATCACTGGACACGAGAAGGGACAGCGGTTTTAACAGGGTCAACAAACTGGCCGATTCCGTATTCGCAGAACTGAAGAGATCGGGCATACAGGATATTTACCTTTTGACATCGAAGCGTATCGGTCTGGATATCGAAAGTACCGTTGCGGGCGTCCATCCCAATGATTATGGGATGGAAAAATATGCCTCGGCTTATGAGGAAGCCATCAGGGGCATCCTGCATGAACCTGTCGGAAAATATTCCACGGTGCAGCCATTGGTGCAATACCGGGATCAGTCTTACGATTGGCGGGCCCGCCACCGTGAGGAACTGAAAATGAACCGGAGCGATCCGCCAAAGATCGTTTTTCTTGGAAATTCCATCACGCATTTTTGGGGTGGCAAGCCCAAGGGCCCTTTTCAGCGGGGAGAGGATTCCTGGAACAAATGCTTTGCTCCCCTTGGCGCGCGTAATTTCGGTTATGGATGGGACCGCATTGAAAATGTCTTGTGGAGGGTTTATCATGGTGAACTGGACGGTTATCAGGCACGTCAGATCGTGATGATGATCGGCACCAATAACATCGGATATAATACCGATGAGCAGATCATTACCGGCCTGAGATTCCTGATTGATGAGATCAAATTAAGACAGCCGGCCGCTAAATTCCTGTTGTTGGGAATATTTCCTCGAAGAGGACAGGAAGACCGGATCGTCGGATTAAATAAACAAATAGTGCGGTTGGCGGGCGATGAAAATGTCACTTATGCCAATCCGGGTACCGGCCTGCTTGGTGCCGGCGGAAAGATAGACAACTCACTTTTTACAGCCGACGGGGTCCATCCGGATGCGGCGGGCTACCGGATTCTTGCAAAGGCGATACAGCCGTATCTGGTGAAGTGACCAGGGCTTTCCCCTGCGGCCTGGATCCCGTATGGTCCGCTCACGGGTGGCTTGCAATGATCACCTTCACACCTCTTTCATCCAATTGCTTCACGATCCCGGAGGAGACGCCTTCATCGGTAATAATGTACCGCACCTGGTCAAAATCGCAAACCTTCCCCAGGCCGCGTCGCCCGAATTTGGTGCTGTCCGCCAATACAGCGACTACCTGTGCCGATTCGATCATCTTTTTATTCAAATTGGCCTCCGCAAGATTGGTGATGGACAACCCAAAATCCAGGTCGATCCCATCTACTCCAAGAAAGAGAATGCCACAGGAAATGTCTTCCAGCGTGTGTTCTGCCTGGGCGCCGGCTACCGAGGATGAGTTGGCCCTTATCAGGCCACCGAGCTGTAATACTTCTATATTGGGCCGGCTGGATAACTCCAGCGTAACTTTTACGGCGGGCGTAATCACGGTTAACCTTTTAGAGGGATGAAGTGCACGTGCCAGGGAAAAGACGGTGGTGCCTGAGCCAATCATTATAGAATCATTATCGCCAATAATCGTTAAGGCTGCCTTGGCAATCAGATCTTTTTCCTTTGCATGGAAGAACTCCTTTTCATTGATTGGCCGCTCAATGGTGTAAGGGTTACTGATAGAGCCACCTCCACGCGTACGAAATAAGAGTCCCTTGTCTTCCAGAAGTTTCAGGTCCTTTCGGATGGTCACCCCTGACACGCGGGTCAGATCGCTTAATTCTTCGATCATGACCCGACCATTTTCCTGTAATCGTTTTAGGATGAGCTCGTGTCGGTTTGTACTATTCTTCATCGGTTTTTTCGATGTCATGCCTTTCATTTTTAAAATGGTATAAAAATACTAAGAAATTGAATTTCAATTGTAAATAAAATCTAAATTTAAAAATAGTTAAAAAATAAACGTCTTTTTATAAAAAAATTGTGGGGAGTTGGCGACATTACGCAAATATAATATATTGATTATAGTTACTTTATGATGTTTATAGTGTCCAAGCTGTAGATTAATAATAATTTAAAAAAATTAATTTAATTTTATAAAAGTTTGTTTTACTTTTATCGCCTGCAACTAATTTGAAGAATTGGAAGCCTGCTCCTGTATAACGAGTCGACTTTTTTGAGGTTGGAGGTTGGGCGAGGCTGTATAATGTTGTTTTCTATTTTACTCTTATGTCATTTTGTGTTTCGTTTAATTAAAAATACTTTTAAAAGACGATCTGTTATGCAAAAGCTTTATGCGTTTCTTCCCAGCAGTAAATTTATTTTTTATCTATTGGTGGTCACTTGCTGCAATATCCCGGCCTTTGGAGGTATTAACTTTCCCGTTAAAACAGCAGCCAATTTCCTTTCCGAACTGGTCGGGCCAACTCTTTCAGATGTGCAGGTACAGGGAACGGTCACCAGCAGTTCGGGTGATCCCTTACCAGGTGTGTCCGTCTCCGTCAAAGGCACCGACCGGGGGACCGTTACGGATGGTAAGGGTGCATTTGTTCTGCCAAATGTTCCTGATGACGCCACGATTGTATTTTCCTATATCGGGTATGAAGAAAAGGAAGTGGCGGTAAACAGCCGCTCTGTTATAAACGTACAATTAAAAACAAGTCAGACTGATTTGAGCCAGGTTGTGGTGGTAGGTTATGGTACAGAGCGAAAGGTCGACCTGACGGGAGCCGTGGATCAGGTGAGTGGCAAGGTACTGAATGAGAGGCCTGTGCCAAACGCGCTAAGGGGGTTGGAGGGTGTTATCCCCGGGGTTTATATTAGCATGCCTACCGGTTCGCCTACACAATCTTATTCCATGGTCGTGCGGGGAGAAGGGTCTATCGGGGCCGGCGGCAGGGCATTGGTATTGGTGGACGGGATCCCCGGCGATCCCAGCAGGATCAATCCGAATGATATTCAAAGCATATCGGTGATAAAAGATGCCTCGGCGGCAGCTATTTATGGCGCCAGGGGTGCTTTTGGCGTCGTATTGATCACAACCAAGAACCCGAAGGAGGGTCAAATGCAGGTGAATTATTCCTTTGATTATTCATTGAATGACCGGGCCATTAAACCCCAGCTGCTTACCAACGGCTATCTATGGGCGAAGAACTTTAACGACGCTTATTATGCCGCGTACAATACCTATCCGACTACCATCAATACCGGCCTGAGGTTCTCTCAGGACTACCTGGCGGAATTGGGGAAAAGGAATGCCTATCCCTCCCTGCCCAGGGTAGGTATTGATCCTTCTTCCGGCAAATATGTCTATTATGGAAACACCGATTGGCAGCAGCAATTATATGCTGATTATAACCCCTCCATGCAACATTCACTCAGCATATCAGGGGGAAGCAAGAAGGTAGACTATTATATATCCGGACGATATTTTTACCAGAAAGGAATTTTCCGCTACAGCCCGGATACCTATAAGGATTATAATTTGAGGGCGAAAGGATCCGTGCAGGTATTTCCCTGGTTAAAAGTGTCGAATAATTTTTCACTCTCCAGACGGAATTATTTCTGGCCACGATCACAACACAATAGTGGGGTGACCATCTTTAGAAGAATAGCCGATGAGTATTCCCCATTGGCCATGCTCAGGAATCCTGATGGGACCTTTACCAAAAATGCCGCCATCAGTTTTGAAAGTTTTCTCACCGGAGGAAATTTTGAGAAGACTGTTTGGAGCCAGTTCAGTAATACCGCCAGCTTTGCAGCTAATTTCCTCAACGACCGATTGAATGTCCATGGTGACGTGAGTTATGTCTTTACTCCTTATCTATATGACGCGCAACGTACCCCGGTCCCTTATAGTGATGCTCCCGGTAACTATCTGATGAATGAAACTTCCAATGACTGGGCCAGTGAGAATACGCACCGAACCAATTATATCGGTACCAATATTTATGCTGATTACACCCAGGTATTCGGAAAACACACCTTCAAGGCCATGGTCGGTTATAACTATGAAAATACGGTGAGAGAAGATCGCTATTATCAGCGTTATGGGTTGATCAATCCTGATCTTCCTGATCCATCCCTGATCGTAGGGGAGAATTTTTCGCTCACCGGTGGTGGCTATGAATGGACTACGGCAGGAGAATTCTTCAGGTTGAATTATAATTATGACCAGCGATATCTGGTGGAGATCAATGGCCGGTATGACGGGTCATCAAAATTTCCTTCCGGGCAACAATTTGGTTTTTTTCCTTCGGTTTCTTCCGGCTGGCGTATCTCACAGGAACCCTTTTGGAAAGTTTCCAAGAAGATAGTTTCCAACCTAAAGATAAGAGGCTCTCTTGGCAGCTTGGGAAACGGCAATGTGTCGCCTTACAGCTTTTTGGAAACCATGCCGGTGTCTCAGCTTAACAGGATGATTGACGGTGTAAATCCGCTGCTCACCAACCAACCCAACGTGATCCCAAATGGGCTGACCTGGGAAAAGGTCACTACCGCCAATGTGGGGGTGGATGCGTCTTTTTTGGATGACCGCCTGAGCGTTACCTTTGATAAATACACACGTTACACCACAGCAATGTTCACCCCCGGATTACCCCTGCCCGGCGTGTTTGGCGCCAGCGTCCCCAAGGGTAATTATGCAGATCTCAAAACCCCTGGATGGGAATTGTCGGTGAATTGGAATGATCAGATCGGAACGGCCCATCCTTTCCAGTACGGCATTCGGGTGACCTTATCGGATAATTATTCTGTCGTGACCAAATACAACAATCCTAATGGTTTGATCAGTTCCTATTATGTGGGTAAACGTGTGGGGGATGTATGGGGTTATGTAACAGACGGGCTATTCAAGGATAATCTGGATATTGAGAACAACGCGGCAGACCAGAGCATGGTAGCCGCTGCTACAAACAACAAAGAGAACATCCAGCCGGGAGATGTCAAATTCGTAGACCGTAACCACGATGGCAAAATAACACCCGGCGCCGGCACTTTGAAGGATCCGGGAGACATGAAAGTCATCGGAAATACGCAGCCCCGCTACCTGTTTGGGCTGACGGGTACCGCGAGTTGGCACCATTTCAATTTCTCCGCCTTCTTTCAGGGAATCGGCAAAAGAAGTTGGTGGCCGAGCACGGATGCCAGTTACTTCTGGGGGCAATATAACCGACCCTATTCCTTTGAACCGATGGATGTGTACATGAACCAATGGTCTCCAGATAATCCCAATGCTTATTTCCCTCGCCTGGTAGGATATGAAGCCAATGGCAGTGGACAAAACAAGGCGTTAAACGTGCCGACGACGAGGTATCTGCAAAACGTCGCATTTATCAGGCTCAAAAGCCTCACCATTGGCTACAATCTTCCAAAATCACTTATTTCGAAGATAGGAATGGATCATGCAAAAGTATTCTTTACAGGACAAAACCTTTGGGTATGGTCGCCGATGTTTAAGGTCACCAAAGCGATAGATCCGGAAGCTATTGAGAGCCAGTCCGAAGCTGATGACAATGTGTACAGTATGGGAGCCATCGTGGGAAGTCAGACCGATGTATATCCTATACTAAAGACCTTTACAATAGGGGTTGACCTTACTTTCTAGTTTCTATCAGATAACCGTATACTGAACTTTTAAACAGGCTTACAATATGAAAAAGGTACTTTATTTTGTGGTGTTGATCGCACTCTCTGTGGGGTGTAAAAAGCAGCTCCTCAATGGGAATAACCAGAAACCATTCGACAAAATATCCCCGTCTACCGCTTTCAATACGGAGAATGACCTAAAGCTGTACGTCAATTCGTTTTACAAGATCCTTCCCACCGGAGATGGTATTACCCATGGCGATGCCATGAGCGACTATACAGCGGTGAGTACCATTTCGAGCTTTCTGATTCCCGGTGCATATGATTCAAAAACGGCCGGTGGTTGGTCTTGGAGCAACTTGCGCAACCTGAACTATTTTTTAACACATGCGCCAAAAGAAGCAAAAAAAGCGGGCGTGCGTGAAGCGGTCATTCGGAATTATGTAGGAGTTGCCAGGTTTTTCCGCGCATGGTTTTATTTTAATATGGTGCAAAGATTTGGTGCTGTTCCCTGGTACAGTAAACCACTGGATCCATCCGATTCGGCTGCTTTATATAAAGGTCGCGATCCAAGGACGTTGGTGATGGATTCTGTGCTTGCTGACCTGGATTTCGCCTGTAACAACATCGATAGCGCAAAGGACAATACGTGTTCGGTGATCACAAAATGGGTCGCCCTGGCGTTTAAATCCCGTGTATGTCTTTTTGAAGGCACCTTCCGGAAATATCACCCCGACCTGAAGCTCCAAAGCACGGCCGCCCTCTGGCTACAGCAGGCTGCTTCAGCGGCGCGGCGGGTGATGAAAAGCGGGCTGTATAAAATTCATGTGGATGCCTCCAACCCTGCATTGAGTTACAGAGAGCTGTTTATCGATCAAAGCGGGCACCCGCCTTCGGATGAAACCATACTGGCTTATGACTGTAGTAGTGCACTCACCATATTTAATGATGCCAATTGGTATTTCACCAGTCCTACTTATGGCAGCCGGTTAAGCCTTACCAAGCCTTTCGTTAATACGTATCTGGATATAGACGGAACACGCTTTACCGACCAAAGCGGATACGAGACGATGCCGTTCCTCGATGAGGTAAAAAAACGGGATCTTCGTCTGCAGCAGACCATCCGCATGGGAGATTATAAACGCAGTGACGGAACACCGGCCCCGCCTGATTTTTCTTATACGCCTACCGGCTATCAGCCTATAAAATTCACGCTGGATTCCAAGGCCACAGACGGAGACAATATCAATGATAATTCCATCCCGATCATCCGCTATGCGGAGGTATTGTTAAATGATGCGGAAGCCATTGCGGAATTGGGAACATTTACGCAGCAGGACTGGGATGCAACGATCAAAATATTACGCGAGCGGGCCGGAATAACAAATACGGACATGCCGGTGACCGCGGACCCCTACCTGCAGAAGGCCTATTTCCCGAACATATCGGATCCCGTTTTATTGGAAATAAGAAGAGAACGGGGTATTGAACTTGCCTTGGAGGGCTTCCGCTTCGATGATCTTCGTCGCTGGGGCCTCGGCAAGCTGTTGGAAGCGACTTTTGAAGGAATGTATGTCCCCGCCATGGATCAATTATACGACCTGAACGGGG
>DASULB010000544.1:0-9130 GCA_036278455.1 Chitinophagaceae bacterium
GCCAGAGTACGATGGAGAACAGCACGATCAGAACAAATACGATGACAACCACCGCATAAGGGAGTACATTTTTCAGATAACCCCATATCGCAATAATAAAAAGAAGAACGAACAGCACCCTGATTACCTTCGTCTCCGTGCGATTCAGAAAATGAAATCGCAGTCCATTAATCACTGCCTTCTTATCGTAATGAAATGTTATCTGCATGCGCTCATTTAGCCATATTGGAGAAATTAATCGTGGAGGCGGCACCGGCCGGCAGAGGTGCCGAAGATCCGCCCGATACGGTGGCTTTGTCTGCGTCACGGGATATTACCGTGGAAGGGATCTCAGGGTTTGGATGAATGTCGGTTATCCAATCGGCATATTTGGTCTGGATGACTTCAAAATACTCATGCAGGGTCTGCCATGAAATATTAAAGGGTGGGATCAGGTCCTTGCCTTTATTCTCATGGGACAGACCGGAAGAGATCCTGTCTTCGTTCTGCAGGTACCATTTGTAAAAATTAACCACGGTGACATGAAGATCTTTTTTTTCCTGGCAGGTATTATTTTTGGCCGGTGCGGGCAGCATGAAAACGACATTCGCAATGTATTGGGCCTTCGCCTTCTGTTTGCAGGATATTTTTCCTTTGTCCTTGTCCTTGTCCTTATTCTTGTTCCCGTCACCAGGCTTGCCCGAAACATAAAGAAAAGCAGGTAAAAGAAACACCAGTAAAATGAATATACGGAATTTCATAACCGTAGATTTTTATCAGCCACAGCGTTTAGGTATCGTAACAGGTCTGTCTCACGGCTCAGTTTCACTCCGTGAAGATACAAAATTGTATGAAAACAAGAAATAGATTCGATATATATTACACAAAAAGCTTATACTTTTCAGCGACATCATCCTGTGTTGCGATGCGGTCGCAGAAAGGTGGAGATGTGGATGAAGAAATGTGCATCGCCGTTTGAGAACCTTAACGGGCAGGGTGGAAGGCAAGCGGTTTTGCTTTAAATTTGTGGACGACATGAAGATTTACAGACCTGCCCCGGCCATTAAAGAGCGGTATGCGCCGTCATAGTGGCGGCGGGGGTGCTTATTGATCAACCTGCCAGAGCACTTTATTTTCTGCGCAATTTGTATCAGCGCGCCAATAGCCGGCCCGAATAGAAGTTTTTTTTCTAAACTTGCTTTGTTTAACCAGAGAAGATGCAACAGGGATTTATGAATTGGAGCGGGGGCAAAGATGCCGCGTTCAGCCTTTATAAGGTCTTAAAAGGGAAGGATCTCGATATCCGCTACCTGCTTACGACGCTCAGCGATCAGTATCAGCGGGTTTCCATGCACGGTGTCCGGGAGGTACTGCTGCGGGAACAGGCCCGCCAGATCGGGATCCCCCTAAAGACCCTCTACCTGCCGGAGGAGGCTGACCTGACGGCGTATAACCGGATCATGCGCCGGCAGTTGGAAGCGTTTTCAAAAGAGCACATTGTCTATGCTGTTTATGGAGATATATTCCTGGAAGACTTGCGGAAATACCGCGAAGACAGGCTGGATACGCTGGGAATGAAGGCCGTTTTCCCGCTTTGGAAAATGGATACCAGGGAACTCGTTCACGCCTTTTTGGATGCGGGCTTTAAAGCGGTGATCACCTGTGTGAATGCGCGGTTACTGGATAAAAGCTTTGCGGGAAAATTGATCGACCACGATTTCATGAACGCGCTTCCACCCGGCGTGGATCCTTGCGGAGAAAACGGAGAGTTTCATTCGTTCGTGTATGACGGCCCGATTTTCGCACAACCGGTGCAGTTTACAACCGGTGAAGTGGTAGAGAAGGTCTATGGTGATGCCAACGGTGACGGGGGCGGCTGGGATAACCGGTTTTATTTTTGCGATCTGTTGCCCCCATGAGGCTTATTTCGTATCTTAGTGTTGATTAGACAATTTTAAGCCACATTACTGATCGTAAAAACAACTTAACAGATCAAACTCAGCAAATCAATGGTATGAAAAAGAACATGCTTTCGGAAAAAATAGAAAAGGCGCTCAACGCGCAAATGACAAGGGAAGCAAATGCTGCCCAGTTTTATCTTTCTTTGGGGTCCTGGGCGGATGTACAGGGTTATGAAGGGATTGCTGATTTTCTCTATAATCATAACAAAGAGGAACGGACGCATATGATGAAATTCCTGAAGTTTATCAACCAGCGGGGCGGTCATACGCTGATAGAATCCCTGGCCAAGCCGCCCGCCGATCCAAAGACCTTAAAGGAGCTGTTTGAAAAGGTATTGGCCCAGGAAGTAAATAATTCCAGCCACATCAATACCATTGTTGATCTTTGCTTGAAAGAAAAAGATTATCCCACTTTTAATTTTCTGCAGTGGTTTGTGAAGGAGCAGATTGAAGAAGAAGCGCTCGCGACAAAACTACTGGATAAGATGAGCGTGATCGGCGAGGATAAAGGCAACAAAGGAGGCCTTTATGAATTCGACAATGACATCATAAAAATACACGAAGCCAGTCTGGCGAGGGATGAAGGAGAATAACGGGTTTCAATCTTGAAGATTGCCGCCACCGGTTTTTGAAAGGCGTGGGCGATCTTTACCGCCAGGAGGGCGGAAGAGATTTACGCTTTGTCCTCTTTCCTATTCCCCTGACAAGGGATTTTCGCTTTCCCAAGATGTTTTTTCTTTAACGAAGGAAGATAAACGGTGATCCTTCCCGACAGGACCTGGAAGATCATCCATCTTTGCAGGCTTACAATGCGATATTTTGACCGCCGGTAAGTTTTATTAATCGCCCTTTTCCAGAAGAAAGATATTTTCCACAGGTTTTTGAAAGACCCTGGCGATCTTTAACGCCAACAGGGCGGAAGGAACATACCTTCCGGCTTCAATGGAATTGATGGTTTGTCGTGAGACCTTCACTTTGGCTGCCAGGTCCGCTTGTGTGACGTTGAGCAGGGTCCTTTCTATGCGCAGGTTATTTTTCATTTCTCATGGTTGCAAACGGATCACCCGGTATCGTACCTGTGTTCTGTTTTTAGCATACATGGTATAAGCCACCAGGGCTTCCCGTTCATCCAGTATCCTTATCTGGGGAAAACCGGCATTTAAACTGTCAGGGGTCAGATAACGCGTACCGAGCAACAAGCCACCGGGACCCCGCATTTGCAATCCTACTCGCTGATGAAAGGCATCCCTGCTGGTTACGCCCTCGTCCCAGACAATGGCGAGATCACCTTTTGGAAGGGCGGCCATCTGGGGGTGGCGGGCCGAGGGGACCTGGCTGACCGGCTGGCGCGTCGAAAAACTGATTCCGTTGTTGTCTGTATGGCAATAATACACACCCCCGCCACCACCCATGGTGAACCAGCTGAAGTGCAAACCTACCTTGTTCACAGCCATAGAAGGCCCGGTATGCGGGCAGCCGTTCACTACCCAATTATCAGGACTGATGCGGACCGGAGCGGAGAATGTCTTTCCGCTGTCATTTGAGTAACAATAGGCCATGTCCCTGATTGAATCCCGAAAGATGTCCCGCCAGGCGACGTGGATTCTTCCGGAATCGTCCACCAACAGGTCGGTCCTGCAACACTGGCAGGTATGCCTGCCAATGATCTTTTCCCCTTCAAAACCTTTATTTCCCTTCATGGTGGCAAAGTAAAGCGTCGAACCCGAAGGCTCGCTGTTATTGAGCCATATGATCCCCACTGCACCGCCCGGCAGCGGCGCCACATCGAAATAACGTTGATCAAAACTTTTGGTGGAATCCTTTATCAATGGCCGGGCTGGCGTCCAGTGGGCGCCCCCGTCACTGGACCCGGTATAGTAAACCGCCGCAGTATAGGGATTTCCCGGATGTGGCTTCTTTATGGAAAACACGACCAGGATCCCCCCGTTTTTGCGGAAAATGATCTTGGGCATATCCTCTCCATGCTGTTCCACTCCGGCGGTGGAGGGAACGGCCCGCGGTTTGCCAAATGTTTTGCTGCTGTCCTGGAATACCGCGTAATATACCAGGGGTGTTCCACTGTCTTTCTTTTGCTGGATCCAGCTAAGCACCGGGCTGCCCGCCGTATCATGGCTGAGATAGGGGCAGGCAGTGGAAAGCGTTGAGTCCGCTACAGCAATTGATGGTCGCGATGTGGAGGCAGCCTGTTTATTAGCCTCCCGGCAACCTGAGGACAATAAGCCCGCGAATATGATCAGCGGGATAAAATATTTTAAACGTTTCATGGTCATTTTTTTCATGGTTGTTTTTTATGTTCGCCCGTAAAATGATAGCCGATACCAACGTATAGGGTACGCAAAGGTCCGGGGCGATAGGTGACGCCATAGGCGTTTTTTTCAGCGGTGGTCGCATAGACCGTATTGCCACAATTGATCAGATGCGCCCAGCATTCAAACTTTCTCCAGGTATAATTCACCCGTGCATTGAATAAATAGTATCCCGGATAACGCTGGGTATTCGCCGGATCCATGTAATAGGACGACAGATGCTGGCATTCCAGCGCGATCGTGAGTCCTTTCAGGAACCCTGGGGTGTACATCACCTCCGTGTTCATGATCCAGTGCGGTGCGCCGTTCATTTCATTTCCACTGTAATCTTTGCCTTGTTCGATGTAATCGATGAACCGATGCCTCGCATTGGTACCGCTCAACCTCAGCCGCCACTGAGAAACGGGTCTGTACTTTATCGTATATTCTATACCGTAATGTGCCGTGCGACCGGCATTCCTGTTGATGTAAGAACCATCCGGAAGGCGTACGGAAACGATTTCATTGACGCCGTTCATGCGGTAAAGGCTCAGGTCCGCGTATCCTTTATGGTTGTTAAAGCTTAGCCAGCCGCCCATCTCATAGTTGAAATAACGTGCGGATTTCAGGTAGGGGACCTTTACCCCGCGATACAGGTCGCTGATATCCGGCGGAGCGAACCCGATGCTGTAATTGGCGTAGGCGCCCCGGTCGTTACCAAAATCATAGGTCACCCCCACCTTGGGCGTAAGCTGCCGGAAGCGGTTCCGCTGGTCGGGCGCGCCGGTATAGGCCGATGGGGTGAGATGATTGTCAAAATTGTAATCCAGCCGGTCATAGCGAAGTCCGGCAACGACCCTCAGGTTGGCTGCTGGTTGGGTTTGTACCTGGAAGTAGGCGGCGGTGCTCAGCATATCCACCCGGTAGTCCGTCAGTGAGGAATCCGTTTTGGTATAACGGGTAAAATACCCCGCTTCATTCTTGTCGATGGCGATGTAGCGTGCCAGGTAACCGGCAGGGCTGATTTCCGCGTGAAGGCCTGCCAGCAAATGCGTATCCCACGGAGAAAGCCGCCAGCTGTGTTGCGCCAGCATACCATAGCTTTGGAAATAGTTATTGTTAATCTCTCCCCTGGCTTTTAACGGATTGCCGGTGCTTTTAATGGAATAGAAAGGATTTTGTCCTACTTCGTTATCGTGGTAATAAAAAGTGAGCCTGCTCTGCTGGCGGCTGTTCCAATGCTGCTGCCAGCTCACCCTTGCGCGCAAAGCCTTTACTTTGCGATAAGTGAAGGTATAGAAGCTCTTGAAGTTTTTGCCAAAAAAGTGCGCGCTGTCCAGTCCGCCGTTTTGATCCGTGTAGTAATTTATCCAGGTGGCCATGGCCGAGAGCTTTGACTTTTCACCCAGCGCCTGTTCAACCTTCGCGGTCACCGCCAGCTTATGAAAATCACCATGCTGGATATATCCACCATGTTGACTGGCGGCATACCCGCTCACCAGTATGCCGGTTTGATGAAGGGTGTTACTGGCGGTAAAGTCTGCGCGGCGGTAGCCCCAGCTGCTTCCCTCAAAGGTCAGTTCCGCGTCGGGCATAACGGCTGGCGCCTTGGTAATGAAGTTAACGGCGCCGCCGATGGCATCACTGCCATACAGCGAAGAAGAAGGTCCCTTGATGACCTCGATTCTTTTAACCGCGGCCTGGTTGATTTCGATCAGCGCGTTGTGGTTAAAATCGCCGATGGTACGGATCGGAATCCCATCCTGCAGGTACAGAAAATTACTCCGGTAACCGATGGGCTGGCGGATGGCCATGGTATGCTGTTCGTTTCCCAGGTTCACCATATAAACGCCACTCACCTTATTGAGTACCTGGTCCAGTGTAACGGGTTTGGTTTCCCGGATCATGGCGGGGGACACGACCCCTATGGCCACAGGCGCTTCGATGCGTTGCTGCACGCCCCTGCTTGCGGTCACCACCAGTTCATTGAGTGAAGTGGCCGAGGGGATCAGTGCGATTGTGAGGTACTTTTTATCCGCCGGTATTTTGCGGGACCGGTATCCCGTATAGGAGGCCAGCAGTGAATCACCTGCGTGGGTAATATTGATGGAAAACGTTCCATTCATTTTGGTAACGGTGCCCGTATTTTCCTGTACATCCCTGATGTTCACACCAATCAATGGTTCGTGACTCAATCCATCCATCACCACGCCCTGTATGGGACGTAGTTGTTGACAGAAGATGCATTGACTGTACAGCATAACACCGGCCGTTACCCCTAAAATGCGTAACATGCTCAAGTATTTTTAAGTCAATCATGCGGATTTCCGTTCCTGTTATCAGCGATAGGATCGCATCGAACAGGAACAGGACAGCAGAAACATGAAGCTATTTAACAGGAGCATACAAAACCTGGCCGCTTATGCGGAAGTATGACCCTTGCAAGATTGATGAGATTTGAAAAGCCCGGGCGGATCGTATTTCCGTAAGGTCGTCTTATCCTTTCTCATCGGTCTTTGCCATGGTGACGGCAAACCCATACCGGACCTACCGGCAGGCAGGACGTCATTTAGTTAAACGGCTCAGTTCAGGCCCTGGGTGGATGAAAAAAGCTGAAATAAGGGGAGCAATATGGTTGGGAATTTATCCAGGAATAGACAAAAGGGACTGTACAGAGGTCGGGTGTTAAAAAGAGCTGGCCATCGGAACAAAACAAAATCACATCAATCCGATTGCCAGTAGTACTGTTTTCGCTGCTTTTTCTTTGCTGGTCCTGCTGTAATTTCTTTTTAAGATAACACTTTCCATCGCAGTGCATGGCTGGCTTGTCCCTGTTTACACAAAGCACCCTGGCGATGTAGTTTTTATGAATCTCATATCCGGCCAGTACGCCGAGTTCACTGCAACACTGAAGCATGAGAGCAAATAAAAGCAATATGGAAACCAGTTTCTGCAAAATGGGATCTTTCTGTATTACAAAGGTACAACAGGAAGCCTTGCGAAGATCATGTCAAACTTCCTTTTCTTCCCTGTAAGAAATGACTGAGTAAAAAATCGCTGAGTTCAAAGTAGCGCACTCCTTTTTGCGTGGCTTTCCGGCACCTTTATCCGGAAGGGTGGTTCAGGGTGCCTGCATGGCATGGATGGCCGCCATGACCCTTTCCACCATCTTATCACAATAAATCAGGTTGAATTCGAAGATTTCTTCCGGGGAATAAGCCTTTTGTATCTCACTGCGAAGCATTTGTTTCGCCCTGTTTAGCCGCACCTTAACGTTGCCCTCGGTAATGTCAAGGGCTTCCGCCGTTTCCCGTACGGTCATGCCGCTTAACTCCCTCAAAGTGAAAACCATCCGGTAGTCTTCGGGAATACGATGCACGGCACTTTCCAGGATTTCTTTTAGCTCCATGTTCAAAACGGTTTTACCGGTGTCGGTCCGCGCCTGGTTAAACAGGGGGACGGATTTTTCCTCGATACCCTCCGGGACGCTTATTTCACCTCGAAAGCCCATTCGCTGTTTTTTGTGATAACACTGGTTCAGCATGATCCTGACGATCCATGTTTTGAAAGTTGAACGGTTTTCGAAGGTCCGGAGGTGCGCGTAGGCGCTGATGTATGTTTCCTGCATCAGGTCCTCGACATCTTGATGGCTGTAACGATAGGATCTGCCGACCTTATACAGGTATGAATTGTATCTGTGAACGAGGATTTCATAAAGGTCTGTTTCACCATCCAGTATCCTGGCAATAACCTCGGCATCGGTCATCTCTTCAAGCGCTTGTGAGGGATTCATTGGGCTTTTTCTATGATTATCATTAATGGAGTATGCGACTCATAGAAAGGTTACAAAACAACCCCATAAATGTTTAAGTTTTTCCCCGGATGATCAAAAAAAGCCGTTCCGGCTCATTCACCGGAACGGCGATAAGGAAGGGGGGTATAGATCCCCAATCCGTGCCCCTCACTGTCTGATGATCACCTTCCCCTTCATGGTTGGATGGATGCTACAGAAGTAATCCGTATTTTCATAAGGAGACAGTTCCCAATTGCTTCCAGGATAAAGCGTATCGGAAGTCCAGGACTTTCCGGGTAATCCCGTGACATCATGGTTGACCATGTCCCGGTTGATCCAAAGAATGGTATCTCCCTTGTTAATATAAAGCTCCGAGGGATGGAATTGCATCCCGCTAATGATCACCGTGTCGATGCCCGGAGCCGCCGCTTCTCCTCCCGGCTGGGTGCAGCCCGCGAGTGTCGCCAGGGTTACGCAACCGCAGGCGATCCCAGTTAATAAACCGTGTAATTTCATGATCGCTTATTTTTGATAGCTTGCCTGTATCATTTTAGCATGGTCAAGATGCTCTTTTAAAATCGGGGATACCTTGATGAGTAACGCCTTTAACTGAGCGTTTTGCGTCTGTGGTACCAGGATATTTGTGACGGCTGAAATGACTGCTTCATGGTAAGCCACCTCGTTATCGATGTAAGCTTTGTCGAAGGCTTTGCCATGCTTGGATTTTAGCACACTGGTGGTCTTTTTCGAGCCCTCCAGCAATTTGTCGGTCAGCGCGTTATCTTTTGGGGTTACACCCAACTTACCGGCAAGCGCAACGGCCTGGTTGATGATGTTGGTATGATCTTCAATCATGGTCTTTGCGAACTTTCTGATGTCCGCGCTTTTAGATTGTTTTAAGGCTATTTGTCCGTAGCCTACATCAATCTTATTGGCGGTCACCGCGACCGAGGCGATCTCCGGGTCTGATAGTTTTGGCGAAGGGGTTTGCGCCAATGCTGGCGAAATGAACAGGACGGCGGACAACAGCGTGCCGGCAACCAGCCTTGTAATGTTTCTGCATGTATGCATGATACTTGTTTTTTGATGGT
>DASULB010000545.1:0-10757 GCA_036278455.1 Chitinophagaceae bacterium
GGTATCGCTTACTACGTGATAGTTTGCATCATAGGTAATTGACCCGGACACTACCTTCACGCCGTTACCCAGGTAGTTTTTGGTGCCCGGGGTGGTAGCGTCAAGATACCGGGCTTCCGTCAATGACTTGGGATGATTGCCCGATATCCACATGTACATCTCGGTAACAGATGGTGCAAGGCCTCCAACCCGGCCGTCCATGGAAATGCTCAGCGACAGGTTTTTATAATTCAGCCCGGTGTTGAATCCCCAGATCCAGTCAGGATCGGAATAGCCCGCCAGCGATAATATGGGCTTATAGGTGGGAACGCCGTTATTGAACACGATATCACCCTTATTATCTGTCTGGTACTCATTGATTGTATAATAATCCGTCCGTTTCCCTACTTTGACCCAATCTCTGTTGTTGACTGAATATTGAGAATCCAGCCGGGTAAAATAAGTGGCATATTTTGTCCAGTTAAATGCTACATCCCAGGAAAAATCCTTTGTCTTCACCGGCGTGGCATTCAGGGTGATCTCAATACCCTTCCGGGTTTGTTCTTCATTACTGTTGGTATAGACAGAGGTGAAACCGGAGGAAGGGCTGATAGGTGCTTTCACAATAAAGTCGAATAGCTTTTTCTTATACAGTGTAACATCCATTGACAGCCGGTTATCCAGGAAACTGGCATGGGTACCCACTTCGGCAGAGGTAGAACCTTCCGCATGAATATTAGAAGGACGAATACTGGTAGGAAAGGCAGCCGAGCTTAAATTACCCCACTGGTTAACTGAAATACTATACACATTATTGATGTCATAAATGCTTGCCGGGGTGCGGTAGGTGGTCCATGAACCACGTAGTTTCCAATAAGAAAGCCAGGAAACAGAGCGAAGCAGTTCACTTGGGATAAAACTGCCTGACACACTGGGATAGAAATAAGAACGAGTTGCCTTGGGTAACGTGGAAGCCCAGTCATTTCTGAAAGTTCCCTCCAAAAAGGCCATGTTTTTCCATCCGGCACCCAATTTTCCGTAAAAGCTGTTTACCTGGTTTTTAGATATGATGGAGTTGACATAGACAGGGTCAAGTGATGCTTTCAGGGAATAGAAGGCAGGAATGGATAGGCCGCCCTTGGTCAGCGCTTCCAAGCCCTCATCCTGCTTATAGTAAACGGAGGCTCCCAGGAAACCATCCAGAGAAAAATCATGCAGGCTCTTTTTGGCCATAAGCATTGCATCTGTATTGGTACTGAACCCGCGGCCAATGCCCGTATTATAGGACCCCCGTTGAGACTCACCCCATACTTCAGTGCCTCCGTCTAATACGGTACTGGCGCCTGCGCCCTGAAAGGAGCCTTCCGAAATCCTGATTTCCTGCTTATTGCTGTAATTATCGAATCCGGTCCGTACCATGGCTTTCAGCCAGCCTGTTAATGCATAATTTAAAGTAAGCTGTCCGTTAAAGATGCCTTTCTTATAAGAATGAATCCGCTCATAACGGTCAAAGTAAGGGTTGTTAATACCGGCCGTGTAGCTGCTGTTTTGAACTTCGTTGGGCGTCAGCCAATAGTCTTTGTAATCCAGGATATTCCAGTCGGGCGAACCCCACACCAACAAACTGTACATGGGATCATAACCGGTATAACCGCTAAACCCTGTATTGGGAGAAGACAGATCATTATATGCCAGAGTAGTGGAAAGAGAAAAGCGGTTGATCTTAATATCGCCCCCTATGCTGTAAGTCACTTTATCAAAACGCGAATTAGGATAGGTCCCTTTGTTTTGTACCCAGGTGGCCGAAGCCCTGAAACCTCCCAGATCTCCTATTTCCTTGACGCTGATATTATTGTTTAAAATATAGCCTTGTTGCTGAAAATTCTTAAAATTATCCTTTCCTCTGGGCAGATAAGGCATGGCTTTCATCGTTTTGCTGATAGGATCCCATTGAGTCACTTCCTGTCCGTTCAAAGGAGGCCCCCAGGAACCATCGCCGGACCGCACATAGGTCTTGGTCGCTGTATTGACCACCCGTCCGTATTCGCTTTGCATCTTGGGAATGGCGAGGTAGCCGCCTTCAAACATGGTGCTGCTGTTGACCGAAACGGTAAGTCCTTTTTTGCCGGTACCCTGCTTGGTTGTGACCATGACGGCACCGCTTCCTCCCCTTGATCCATATAAGGCCGAAGCGGAAGCTCCTTTCAGAAAGTTGATGGATGCAATGTCATCCGCAGGAATATCTCGTAGGCTCATATTCCCGTACGGCACGCCATCAATGACCAATAAAGGCTTCTCACCCCGCAGGGTAATATTGGGCTCCGCCATAAACTCCGGACTGTTTTTGACCATTAAGCCGGAAACTTTGCCGGTAAGTGAAGTTCCCACATCAATTCCTTTCACTGTTTCCAAGGTATTTCCTTTTATTTCCTGGGTAGCATAGCCCAACTCCCGTTCCTGTCTTTTGATGCCCAGTGCCGTTACCACCACTTCGTTCAGACCCGTTGCCGAAACCTGTAAAACGATGTTAAAATGTGTCTGACCATCTGCAGGCACCTCCAGGGTCTTATAACCGATATAGGAAACTTCCAGAGTACTATTATTTTCCGGTACTTCCAGCGAAAAATTTCCTTCAGCATCCGTCACTGTACCCACAGCGGTTCCTTTCACCTTAACGGTTACGCCCACCAGCGGCTGCCCTGTGCTGTCTGTTACCACACCAGTTATTGTATTGATGGCTTGATTGTTATACCCTATGGCAATAAGTTTATGATCCAGTAACCGGTAAGTTAATCCCGTTGTTGCAAGCATTTCTTTCATGATCTGCGGAACGGTTTTACCCGATGCAGATACGCTTACTTTCATGTCTTTGGGAAGCAGATCATTGTTGTACAGAAAACGATAATCACTTTTTTGGCTGATGACATGCAATGCTTTTGCCACGGTAACATTCTCCAGATGGAGATCCAGTTTTGTATCCTGTGAAAACACTTTTGCAGAAGCCTGCATACAACACGCGAAGACGCATAAGAAAATGAGTTTCATGCAAAACAGAACTTTGTATTTACTTTTCGGCAGGAGAAAAGTAGATAGTTTGTACTTCTTTTTCATACCTTTATAAAGGTTTAATGGTGAATAATTGAAATCCCATTTTTGGCTTCCACTCCGAATAGCGGGATTTCCTGGCCTTGAACCAACTGATATGGAACGCACGGTATTTTGCTTGTGCGTTCCTTTTTTTATCGATGCATAATTTTTCCCTTTTTAGTGTTATTAATAAATGTTGACCAGATCTTGTGATATTGCATATTGAAAAGGTGTTGTCACCTGCAAAGCATGTAAAACCTCACTCAAATCCTCATCCTTGAAGACGCCCGTGAGGTGGTATTTTTTCAGGCTTTCTTTCCCAAACCTGATTTTGACATGGTATATTCGCTGGAGGTCATAGGCCAATTCCTCGAAAGTGATGTCATTAAAAGCCAGCTTGTCTTTCATCCATGATAACTCCGATACGGTGCTGTCAATCGGGTTCAGCTTAATGGGTCTTACCTGATAATTTAGGATCGCCGGCCGGGATTTCGTGATCCTCCGATCGGCCGTGGCAGTATCGCGGGTATCAATGGTCAGTTTTTCATGCGGCTTCAGGATCACCTCCCGGCCCGCCTTGTTACTGAGGTCCACGGCGATTTTTCCACTGATCAGGGATGCTTCTATAAAAGGATCCCCGGGATAAGCTTTTACATTAAACCTTGTTCCCAAAACTTTCACCTCCATGTTACCAGCCTGTACAATGAACGGTCTGGATGCATTCCGGGCCACGTCAAAAAATGCTTCTCCTTCCAGCAATACTGTTCGTTTGTGGATATTGAACCCATCGCTGCATCGTAAGGTACTTCCACTATTGAGCCACACTTTTGTGCCGTCCTGCAATATGATTGAGGATGCGTGCGCGGCCACGTATATTCTCCCGTTATCTTTGGAAAGCGCCAGCTTGTGATAACCGGTCTCCTGTTTATGATGGAGGACGTAATATCCTGATGTGGCTGCTATCAGGAGTGCTATAGCGGCAGCCGCACCCCATATTTTTCGCCACTTAAACAAAGATCTTTTCCTGCTTTCCATCGCCGAGTTCTCCTTTCGCATGGAAAGGTCAACCTTCTCCAGGGCATTTTGCAGAATTTTCTGATCGTCGTGTCCCGTCTCTTTCAGTTCTCCGATTAGCTGATAGGCGTATTGTAAACCGGCATTACGTTCGAGCAGCGCTTCAAGCTCACTGAGTTCTTCCACGGTAGCTTCCTTTGAAAATCTTCTCGCAAGTAGAAGCCACAGCCTCTCATTATCCATGTCGTCTGAATATGCCATTGTATATAAGGACGGGTAAAATCCTGTTTCCCCCTAAAAGACGTATGAATTTCTGCCCATTACTTTCCGGGGCATGGGCCGGGCGCCGGTGATATGGGTAGTCGTTTTGGATAAATTTCGGGCCCCCGTCGCTTATGAGTCTCCGTAGGGCCGATTTTATAGAAAAACAGTTTCCCGTTTTCGAGGCCTGCCTACCGGCATTTCTCTTATATTTTGTCTATCTTTATTTTTTACTTTGCTGTTTTATGGACAAAACCCAGGCACATAACAACCTTTATCTGATTTCCCAGGAAAATGATCAACAAGCCTTTAAGGAGTTGTATGGTTTTTATTTTTTCAGGCTGCTCCGGTTTTGCATTTCCATCGTACACGCAAAGGAACCGGCGGAAGAAATTGTCAATGACGTGTTCATGAACCTCTGGAGAAGAAGGAGTTTCCTGCATAAAATCGAAAACCTGGACGTGTATTTGTATGTGGCGGTCAAAAATCAGTCACTTGACCACCTGAGCAGGAACCATCTGAAAGAAATGGTGGACATCAGCGCTGTCAGCAGTGAATACATCAGCTTTACCCTGGATCCCGAACAATTGCTGATCTCTGCGGAGAGAGCCAGTGAGATAGAGCATGCAGTAAATCAGTTGCCCGCGCGTTGCAAACTGATATTTAAAATGATCAAGGAAGACGGCCTCAAATATAAGGAAGTGGCCTCCATCCTGAATCTTTCCATCAAAACAGTGGAAGCGCAATTAACGATCGCCATGAAAAAACTTACCACAGCCATCCTTTTTGCTTCGGATGGGAAGGCAAAGCAAAAAAACACCGGCATCAGATAATCCTATGCAACTGGGCAGTAACAGGCGATCGGTAAGCGGTAAAGGAAAATATTTAAACAATGGGGGAAGGCTATAGAGATAAGGCCCTATGGGTTCATAACATGCAGTTTCTCTGCCCCCCGTCCCGGGCTGGTAGACAAGCCGGAAAACTATTTCATCATGAGTTATAAATCGACGGAAGAAAACGGATGAGCGAAACTTGGGCGCTTGCATGAAGGCAGCCGGTGTGATGCCGTTCAGGAAGGGAGAAGAATCCCCGTTTTAAAAGCATTAAAAGAGTTGGTGGAATCAAGTTAACGGGAACCGCGGATCGCTCACACCAGTTTGGTGGCCAGGGTTGAAGCTCAAAGACTGAGCATTCGTCAGCTATTCATTTTTGGTTCATGGGTCGGCACGCAGAAATTTATTTCATTCATCGCCGGACTGTAAAAAAAAATTATGAAAAAATTATCGGCTTTTATTTTATCGTTGTCATTTTTTATCTGCTTGAACGCTGCCGCGCAATCCGGTAGTGTGCAGTGGGGGCAAGAGGTGATTATTAACGACGCACCGGGTCATTATGGATCGCAGTATGGCCGCATGCTTCACTTGGCAAACGGCCACTGGCTGGCAGCTTTTACCATAGCAGACAATAAAGGTTACCGGGTGGATCCCAGTGGCGGCCTGCGGCTTGAAGTGGCGGAAAGCAGGGACCATGGCCAACATTGGGAAAGGATAGCGGTGCTTGCTGATAAAGGAAGGGATCTGGATAATGCGGCGCTTATTCAGCTTCCTGATTCTTCGATCCTGCTGGGAGGCCGATCGGTGCGCTGGCAGGAATCTTACCGGCTTCCGGTGTACAGGAGTACCGATCAGGGAAAAACATGGAAACGAATCAGTATGATCGATGCCAATGAAGGAGCGCCTGGCGCATTGGGACACCCGGATAAAGGTGTTTATGAACCTCATTTCTGTTTTTTGAAAGATGGCAGACTGGCGGTGATGTACGCCAATGAAAAACATGTAACCGACAGCGTTTCTTACAGCCAGATCATTTCTGAAAGAATTTCTGCTGATTTCGGTCACACATGGGGAAAGGAGATCCGGGTCGCCTACACACCTGGGGATCATGCTTCCAGACCTGGCATGCCGGTGTGGACCCGGATGAAGAATGGCCGTTATATCGTGGTCTATGAAGTCTGTGGTCCGAAGGATTGTAATATTTATAACAAGATAAGTGACGACGGGATCACCTGGCCGGTTGGTTTGGGACAACCGATTGCCGGCCAGACAGGGGCGCCCTATATCCTGTCTTTAAGCGACGGGCGCCTTTTGGTGACCTCCAACAGAGAAAATATTTCCATCAGCGATGATAATGGTGTAAGCTGGGAACTGACGAAAACCGAACATCCCTGGCCACAGAAGAAAAGCTACGCGAAAGACTGGACACAGACCATCTGGTCCGCCTTGTATCAGATGGGGCCTGACGAGATCGGTATGATCACTTCTGTCAAAAGGGACAGTGGTGGTCATGGCGTGCGGTTAAGGTTTGGTAAGGTAAAAGGAGACTGAAACGCCGGTTATTTTTCAAGTGCCGCGAATTTTTGGTGCCACAATCGTCATGCCTGAACCAGGAACTCTTTCAATTCAACCCTGAGGCGGAGCAGTGCCCTGGAAATCTGTGTCTCAACCGTCTTGACGGAGATTTGAAGGCTCTCTGCTATTTCCGCGTATTTTAAACCGTCAAACCGGCTCATTTTAAAGATCTTTTTGCATTCAGTAGGCAACCGCTCAATGGCGTCCGTAATCTTTTCATTCAGCTCTTTATAGGCAAGGCTGTCCATGACCGGATCGGAAAGGGCTTCATTTCTTAAAATGTTTTCTCTTACCAGGGAGATGTATTTGTTCTGGATTTTTGTGTGGGCCAGGTGATTATTGCAACCATTATACACCGCGCGAAAAAGATAAGACTTTAGCGAAGTATCAATGGAAAGCGATTCCTTTTTCTCCCATAGTTTCAAAAAGATATTCTGAACGATCTCTTCGGCCGCATCCGGCTGTTGCACAAACCTCGCTGCGAATCCTGAGAGACTTACATAATACCTGCGAAAGATAAGTTCGTAAGCATAGACATTGCCTTTTTGCAGCAAAGTGAAAATTTCTTTTTCCGTATTGTTTTCGAAGGCGGCCATAAAAAAAAGGAAGATAAAAGTGGTCTTTGGGCGCTCAAGGTAAAAAACTAATTTGTCATCACGACGATAAAAATATTTTTTATTTTTTTGTCAGGGTAATCTTTTCCTGAACTGTCTTAATAAATGAATAAAGCAGAATCAACTTTTATGCCACCCTCCGATGAAGTAAGAAATCTTTTACTAAAGTACATTGCCGGTGAAACGGATAAAGCAGAATCAGCGATGGTGGAAAGTTGGCTTGAAAGCGACCCTAAGGTATTCGAAGAATTTGAACAACTGTGGGATTTGTGGTATGCCGTAGGGACCGCCACCAATGTGTTTCGCTTCAATGTGGATAAAGGATGGGAGGCGCTGCTGAATAAGCGTCAGGCGGAAACGACCGTTAAAAAAAACGGGAGTGTTTTAAAAAAGATCGTGATATGGAGCGGCGGTGTTGCCGCCGCTGTGCTCTTGTTAATTGGTTTTGTAGTGTGGCAAAAAAAGGCCGATAACCTTGGGGTACGCCGTGCAGACGGTCCTGTTTTATCATTGGTGACGACAACGCAATCTAAAGAGGCGGATACAGCCGCTGAGGGTATCACCACGATGGAAGCAGGAACCGATCCGGGAAGACGAAAGCGCATCGAACTTCCTGATGGCTCCGTGGCATGGCTGAACGGGGGGACGACCATCCGTTATACCACGGGTGAGAAGAAAGGTGTGAGGATGTTATACCTGAGTGGTCAGGCGTTTTTTAACATCACGCACAATGCAAAGGAACCTTTTATCGTTAAAACAAAGCATGCTTCCATCAAAGTGTTGGGTACGCGTTTCGATGTGGTTGCTTATCCATATGATGCGGTGACAGAGGCTGTATTGACCGGCGGAAGCATTGTTTTTACGACGGAAACCGCGCATAAGAAGATTTCCACCCATATTGATCCCGGGCAAAAGATCAGTCTCAATTACCTGTCCGGTCAATTGAGCGTCATAGAGGTGGACACCGCCTTTTATGCTTCCTGGAGAGAGGGAAGATTGTTATTCAGAAATGAAACTTTTGGGGAAGTAGCCCGGGCGATGAGTCATAAATACAATGTCACTTTTACATTCAAAGACAAGTCATTGTGTGGCAAAAAATTGAATGGTTATCTGGAAAAGGAGTCCCTGCAGGAAGCGCTGGAAGCTTTGAAATTAACTTTGCAGTTTCACTATAAAATCATCGGGGATTCGGTCGTCATCTATCAATGAATTTGACGAAAATACCTGTAATATTTTCATGCTTAATTTAAAAATAGTTATGATATTCATTATCTACCGCCGACCACCTTAGGGTATTGCTTAATCGTTTTTGCAATAAAAAACCGGAGAGCGGACTCTCCGGCAATGGAACCTTTTTGCTGATGTTTTTCTCTTCCAAAAGTCCGACATCAGCGTAATTTCCAACACAAATTTATGGAAAAAAATGACACTCCAGGGCCATGCTCCGGCCTGTTCAAGCATGCGAAAATAATCATCGCAATGAAGTTGGCAATTCTATTGACTTTTCTCGGAGTGATTGACGCGTCGGCTTCAGCGTATTCCCAAACGGGGAAACTGACTTTGAACATGAAAAATGCCTCTATCGTGGAGGTATTGAGTAACATTGAAAAAGTGACTGATTACCATTTTATTTATTCGCTTGATTTAGTGGCGAATAAAAGAAATGTCTCCATCAATGCGGACAAAGAGCCCCTGAAAAACGTACTGCATGCACTGCTGATCGATAACGGTGTCAGTTACAAAGTATTGGAAAATAATCTGATCGTGGTGACGCCGGTGCGGGATGTGGCATCGCTGGCCAGAATGGGCAATCTCTTTCATGCTATTGAGGTGCATGGTAAGGTGACCGACGACAAAGGAATCGCCCTTACCGGGGTGACCGTACAGGTCAAAGCATCTCCCAGTATCGGGACCGTAACGGACGTAAAAGGTAATTTTACACTTAATGTGCCCGAAGGAAATGATACCCTGGAACTCAGCTATGTCGGGTACATTTCCAGGACGGTGGCCTTAAACGGACGTACCAATTTAAACATTAAACTTGAGTCTTCCTCCCATGCCTTAAAGGAAACCGTTGTCGTAGGATACAGTACCCAGAAGAAACAGGATATTACAGGGGCGATCTCCAGTGTCACCAGTGATGATATTGAGAAGGTACATGGCGGATCAACGGTCAGCAGCGCGCTGGCCGGCAAGATCAGCGGCCTGTCCTTCCGCATGTCGGAAGGGCGGCCAGGATCCAGCGCAGGTATCCAGATCCGCAACATGGGAGCCCCGCTATACGTCATAGACGGGGTGGTAAAGGATGCGGGCCAGTTCAACAATATCTCCCCCAATGACATCGCCAGCATCACGGTGCTGAAAGACGCCTCCGCCGCCATCTATGGCGTGAGGGCTGCCAACGGGGTCATCGTGGTCACCACCAAAAGTGGCAAGTTGGACCAAAAGCCCACCTTGAGCATTGACGCCTATACCGGGTGGCAGAATATGACACGGTATCCGAACAATGTGGTGGATGCCTACCACTGGCAACTCTATGCCGCGGAAGCGCAGATGAATCAAAACGGAAGTACAAACATCACGCCGGCGGAGATCGCTAAATGGAAAAAAGGTACGGACTATGGTTATCAGAGTTTCAGCTGGGCAGATTTTATTTTTAGGAAAAACGCCCCGCAGACATCGGTAAACGTAAACGTGTCCGGCGGTGGTGACAATACCAACTATTATTTTTCGGTGACCCGCCTGAACCAGGATGCCGTTTTTAAGCAGTATAACTTCAACCGGACCAACATGCAGGCCAACATTACCACCCGCATTGGGGATGGGCTGACCGTGGGAATGAATATAAATGGCAGGGTAGAGGAAAGAGTGAACCCTGGTGTACCGGGAGGAGATGATTATTGGGAACCTTTGTTTGCTTCCATGCGCAACACGCCCATGGAACATCCCTTTGCCAATAACAATCCGGCCTATCTGAATGACATCGGGCATAATAATGACAATGCGGGCCTTTGGACCTACAAGGAATCCGGTAAGTACCAGGACGACTGGCGCGTGCTGCAAACCAATTTTCATGCGCAATATGACCTGCCTGTCAAAGGCTTATCGGTCAAGGGCATTTACTCCTATTATTACGCGGATGAGTATAAAACAAACCATGAGTTCACTTATAAGGCCTACACCTATAATCCAACGGACAGCACCTATAAATGGACCGGGGGAAGTTCCAATCCCTGGCAGGAAAGAGGCAGAACCATGATCACCGAAAGTGACCTCCAGGGACAGATAAATTATAAGAATTCATTTGGCAAGCACAACATCGGGGCCACCTTTGTGACGGAATGGTATCAGCGCAGGACCTTGTACAGCTGGCAACACGATGTTCCTCCTGTCA
>DASULB010000546.1:0-4772 GCA_036278455.1 Chitinophagaceae bacterium
TCCGGCCCGGGCTGACCGATGGATCCACCTGGACCTCCACCGTCTTCAGCGGTCCCTGTTGCGCCACAGAGGCCCTGCAGACCATCATCGCTACGGCGCAGATAACCATACCGCGCAGGAAAACCGCGCTCAAAAGAGATAGGCGTAATGCAGACATCATAAGCTACTGTGGCCGGTCATGATTTTTTTCCGGCCGGAAAGATCGGCTTAAAAATTTAATTTTACTACCGGGGAGAAGATCATGTCTTCCACATTGGCAATCTTTACCCCGATGCGTGCGAATATATAGTTTTGCGTGGGGGTCATATCAGGGATACCCGCCGTCAGGCTGATGTGGTTCATGTCAGTGATGTCACCGCCGCTGATGGAAGCGGTGGCGATGTTGTTGTTATTATCCGCAAAGTAGGTTTTGTTGATATAAAGCGTTACGCTTTCTACATCCCTGGCATTGGCATCGGTAATGATCTTTTCCAATTGGCAGGTAGCATTAACCTGTTTGCCGCTCACTGAAAATTGCGGACTCCTGATCATGTAATAAGGCATGACTTCAATGTTCAGGGAAGTGGCGCCCTGGACCTTCACCGCCATGGTATCGGAATTTGTCTTTGGGTCTATCTGACTGGCCATAAAAGGCCCCTGGCCGTCTTGAAAGTCCAGCTTATAATCCCCATTGAACAACAATGCGGAAAAAGTCCCATTCTGGTCTACCATCACATTGATCGGCGTCAGTTTGCCAAAGCCGGATTGCCAAAGCTCAAAATTAACCTGGCCTGAAGCGACCCGGACGGTATCACCCTTGTACATGATCGCGCCCGTGAACCTGGAGCCGGGCGCGGGATAATTATCTTTTTGGCACGCCGTAAAGAAGATCGCCGACAGCAGACAGAGGCTATATTGAAATTTTCTTTTCATGTCTTTATATTTTAAATAAATTACTGGTTGGGATTCTGGATCAATTTGGGATTATTGGCCATGGTCCCGTCATTAATATGGGAATAATAATTTCCCAGGCGGAATTGATGGGCGTTGGTCACCTCGCTGGGTTTTACAACATTGAACTCCCATTTCCCGTTGTCCGGTTTCCCGGGATCATATATCTTGTAAGGCCACAAACCATAGATCATGGATTTGTTCTTGGTGGCTTTGCCGATGTTCTGCGTCAATTGATCCGGGCTGATCGCCTGACCATTCCATACCTTATCTGCAAGCCGCCAGCGTTTCATATCCCATAGCTCCTGCCCTTCAAAGGCAAATTCCACCCTCCTTTCATGTACAATGCGGTCGAAGGTGATATCAGCGGGTGTCAAAGGAACGGTCAGACCCGCACGGGCACGCACTTCATTGATGTAGGGCGCGGCCACTTCATTATGGCCGAGTTCAAAAGCCGCTTCCGCCGCATTCAGCAGTACACCGGCATAACGATAACGGACCCACCACACATCGCTTCCACTGCCGATCTGGCCGGCACCGGCGGTGGGATCGTTGTATTTTCGGATATAAAACCCGGTTTGGGCACCATGTTCCAGACCGTCAATGGGGCCATCCAGGCCAACGACCTCCGTAGCATTTGACTGGCCGGGCAATACTTTCTTCTGGCCATACTGAGAACCCGAAACAACATCTCCGTTGGCGAGCTTATAGCCGGCCCAGATATCCACGTTCTGACCCCTGAATTGAGATCCCGGCAGGATAATGGTTCCCGCCAGCCTCGCATCCCTGTCTTTAAAGATGTCGCCGACATTGTCATATTTAATGGGATTGCCGGACGCGTCTTTTGTAGCAAAAGGCGCAAACGTACCATCCAGTTTTTCAAATGACTGCGCCAGGTTCAGCGAAGGATTTAGCCAGCCTGACCAGGATCCCTCTTCGGTAGAGGAATGTGGTTGATTTTGCACAGTAAACTGGGTGGTGCGGCTTTTTAACAGGTAATCCTTGACAAATATTACCTCCGGGTTGTTGTTTTTGTCCAAAAACAGATCGGCAAAATTGGTCGCCAGGTCCTCGGGATGTTTCATATACAGGGAATACTCATGAGAGTTGATCAGTGTCCGGGCGGCATCCAGGGCGATCTGGTAATAATGGGCCGCCTTGTCGGCCGGGATACCCACCTCACCTCCCGAAAGCCTGACGGATGGCGTGGTGGCGCCATATTTGGCAATGGAGCCGGCGTATAAGGCCGCCCTTGATTTCATGGCCAGGGCGGCACCCCAGGTAGCCCGGGATTTAATCGTTGCATCTTGCGGCAGGTACTTCGCTGCTGAATCCAGTTCATTGATAACGAAGTCGTACACTTCGGACTCCTTTGCCCTGGGATGCTGCAGGTAAGTGGGGTCACCGCTGAAATTGTAGTGCATCGTATCCAGCAGCAGGGGAACGCCACCCATCCGCTTCACCAAAGTGAAATAGACATTGGCCCGCAAAAATTGCGCTTCCGCAAGAAACCGGTGCTGGTCGGCAGTATCAAGTTGGGTGGCCTGCCGGTCATGCTGGATGAACAGGTTGATATCGCGTATATAGGCGTAATCCCAGTAATTCCAGCGGGTATAGTCATAAGTTTGATTTTTGACCAGCTCGTAAGAGCCATAAGAGGAAGGGAACGCCTCATCAAAATCCGCGAAATTCCCGAATTGATCGAGTTCCTGATACTCGGGAATGCGATCGTATAAATTAGCCAGCACCGTTAATACCAGGTCCGGGTTGGACCAGACCTGATCATTCAGCAGGACCGTGGTGGGGCTCTTATCCAGCCAGGCATCTTCATTCTTTACACAACCTGCACTGAGGCCCAAAAGGACAATCAGCAAAAAGCTATATTTTCTCATGTTCATTTCGTTTTATGGGATCAGAAAGTCAGGTTGACGCCTACATTCACAAACTTGCTTTGCGGATATTGTAACCCGTTATCGGAAGTGATTTCCGGGTCAAGAAAACTGGCGTTCTTTTTCAGGTTGTCCAGGGAAAAGAGGTCATACGCGTTGGCATAAAACCGTACCTGGTTTATTTTCACCTGGTCGGTCAGGCGCTTGGGAATGGTATAGCCCAGTTCCAACGTTCGCAACCGGAATGCCCTGATGTTGATGAGCCAGAAAGTGGAGTTCTTGTTATAATTGCTGTGACTTGGGTCATTAAACCGCAGGGCCGGGTACTTCCCCGGTATCCAGGGGCTGTTCAGATCGGTATAATCTTCTCTGTGCCAGCGATCCGTGTAGTCTTTCAGCAGGCTTCCGCCGTTTTGGAACGGCCAGCGCGCCTCCCAGTTGCGGTTATAGGAGTAAAGACCACTGTAGGAAAAGTCGGCTGTAAAGTCAAAACCTTTCCAGTTCAGGGTGATATCCAGTCCGCCATAGATATCAGGCTGTCCGCCGGCATTATAACCGATGGGGCGCGTATCCTGTCCGTCAATCACACCATCGCCATTGACGTCCTTGTAAATAAAGTCACCGGGCAACTGGGTTTTATTCCCCTGGCCGTCATTGTTGACCTTATAGTTATTGATTTGCTCCTGCGACTGGAACCTGCCGACCACCTGGTAGCCCCAGAAGATCCCTGACCACCTTTCTTCCCCGGAACTGTAATATTTATCCATGGAATTACCATACCGGGGTTTATAGGAATGCAGGAATTTTGAACGGGAATACGCGATGTTCCCCGAGACGGCGTAACGGAGTTCGCCGATCTTGTTGGTATAACTCAGCGAAAATTCGCCACCCATCTGCGCATCGCTGTTTACATTTTCTCTCGGCAGGGTATAACCCAGTTCATCGGGGATCAATACATCATACTTGGCAGCCAAAAGGCCCGTCCGTTTACGGTAAAAATAATCGATCGAGCCCGTCAGTTTTCCACTCCAAAGCGCGAAATCAGCGCCTATGTCGGTAATATTACTGATAAACCAGGTAATGTTGGTAATGGGTTCCCCGCGGTCCGCCGCCGGGGTTACCGCTTTCCCATCAAGAATGACAAGGGCTTCATTCGGAGCGGGATAATCATACCCCGACACATAAGCAAAGGGATCTAGGTATCTCGGATCGTTGACCCCGATTCCTTCATTCACATTGTCATCCCCCAGCTTGCCGTAAGAGGCCCTGAACTTTAAATCCGTCAGCACACTGTTACTCCCGACCAGAGAAGAGAAGAAGGGTTCATCCGATATCCTCCATCCACCTGATATGGACGGGAAGAACCCCCACCGGTGATCCGGTGGCCACATCCAGGAACCGTCTTCCCGGCCGGATAATTCCAGGTAATACTTGTTGGCATAATTATAGGTAATCTGACCAATATAGCCGATCCTGGCCTCCGGGGTATTGTCATCATTGTAACCGCTGCTGTTGTCAATGGTAGGTTCCAAAATATGATCCAGCTCATTGACAGGAGGAACATCGTGTTGCCAGCTGTACAAGGTCCTGCGCTGATACCATTCCGTCACAAAGGTGGCCCCGATGTTGTGCTTGCCAAATGAATTTTTATAATTTATCTGTCCCTGGAGGTCACTTTCGGTGGTCATGGTTCTGCCTCTTTCCTGCCAGGGATTGGAACTTCCCCCGGTCCATTTATAGGTGCTGTCCGTTGGATTATAGGTGTAGGCCTTATACGTGAACTCATGGTTTGTTTTATACTCATCCGCGTAATAATAGGAGTAAATGCCCTTGACCGATAAGCCTTTGACAGGCAGCTCATATTGCGCATGAAAATTGGTTTGCAGCACGCGCCAGTCGTCCTGGTACTTACCGGATTCCTTGTAGGTCCAAAGGCCCGCATTGTCATTATTA
>DASULB010000547.1:0-2470 GCA_036278455.1 Chitinophagaceae bacterium
AGCGCATACAGAGCAAGTTGGATAAAGGGCAGAGTGTAAACAGCATAGCTAAAGAAGAAGGTTTGAGAGAATCGGCGATCAGGTATGCTATAAGCGTAGGCCATTTAAAAAAAAGTCAAGTCAGGAAGTAGCGTTATCAGCCACTACGCTTAATGAACGCAACGAAGCAGATGTAACGGCACCGATGGGGGTCGCCACGCTCCGCTATGAGGATCGGATACTCGCCGCCACAGGCGGCGGAGGTAATGCGGCGACAGTTTTTGAATCACATGAGGGGGTATGCAATGGAGGAATTTTATTTCTGCTTCCTGCGCTTTTGTTACAAGGGTTACTCAAGACTAAGGAGGTTTATCAAATGCCTGCCAACCACTACTATGGCTTGGATCAAGTCATGCTAACGCTGGCGTTTATGGCTTTGGCGCGAATAAAAAATCCAGAACAGCTTAAACAATGCAAGCCCGGAGAAATAGGGCGCATTATAGGACTGGACAGGATACCGGAAGTCAGTTGCCTTCGGGGAAAAATCAAATTGCTTTCCGGTCAGCAAAAGGCGCAGGAACTCAACCGTAAGCTGGTTGATTATTGGTATAGCGGGGAAGGGGAAGATCAAATGTATATGTACATAGACGGGCATGTACGTATTTATTATGGATATAAAGCAAACCTGCCTGTCAAATATGTGTCTCGTCAGAAAATATGTCTTAATGCCACTACCGAATACTGGGTTAATGATGGCAAGGGGCTTCCGGTTATGATGGTTATGGGAGTGGTTAGCGAAAAACTATCCGAAGCCATCGAACAGCAGATTATTCCTCAAATGCAGCAAACTGTTTTATTGCCTGCCGCAAGCGGGCAGTTAGAAACGGACAAACAAGAACCGGTATGCACCTTCATCTTTGATAGGGAATCTTATGAACCCGCCTTTTTCTCAAGGCTGTGGGACAGTTATAGGATAGCCATCATCTCCTATCGCAAAAATGTAAAAGATAAATGGCCAGAAGATCACTTTAAACCAGTTGATGTTAAGGAACTTAACCGGACTATTACTATGCAAATCTGCGAACAGAATACCGAGCTTGGCGGCGTGACCTTAAGAGAAATAAGACGGCTTAATGCAGGTGGACATCAGACAAGCATCATCACTACTCATCCATCCATAAACATGGCAGTGGTAGCCGGACGAATGTTCGGCAGATGGAGCCAGGAAAACTTCTTTAAGTATATGATAGCCGACTATGACTTTGATAAGATGGCCGAATTTGGTACGGAACGAATTGATGAAAACAAAAAGGTAGTCAATCCACAATACCGAAAATTATATTACAACATCAAAAAAATGAAGGAGAAAAACAACCGTATCAAAGCTGACTTCTATTCTCTATCCGAAAAATCTATAGATGCTGATTTAGCCGCAATGCCCGCAATAGAACAAAAGCAGGCCGACCTGATGCGGAAAATAGATGCCAATGAACAGCAAATTCTTCAACTCAAGAAAGAAAAAGATAAACTTAAATCGCACATCACGCTTAAGGAAATGCCTGACAAGTCGCGCTATAATAAACTGAAACCGGAAAGCAAAATGTTGCTCAACATTATTAAGATGATATGCTATCGCGCCGAAACCTCAGTCGCTAATACAATCGCCCCATTTCTAAAGGACGAAGACGATAAAAGAATGCTTGTCAAACAAATCATCGCTAACCACGCAGACATTATACCGGACTATGGAAACGAAACGCTTACCATCACCCTCCATACGCTTTCAGCTCCAAGATATAATCATGCGGCAGCACAATTAGCCGAATTATTGACCCAATCAGAGATGGTTTTCCCTAATACCAACCTGCGTCTAATCTACAAAACTACCGCACCGTAAACTGCGAAAGGCAAGGAGTTCTGAATCTTGCTCAGTGAAATGTTTGGAATTGAGCCTGTTAATAGAACATTTATCGCCGAACTCACGTTATTTTACAGTGTGAATAGTTTTGTCATCTTCACTTAGGGTTTTATGCACAAGTTTTCGCTTTTTAATCGCTGTGGGCATGTGCAAAAATAACTTGTACACATTTACTTGTTCTTTTACCTCGTTGATAATTATTTTCATTGGTCTCGGTGAGGGCTGCGCCGTTCCATTTCTACTGCGTTGCAATCCCGAAGCTATCGGGATAAATAGCTCGCTATTCGCTCCCGCCGTTGGCGGGATTGCGCCTTGCAGAAAAGAAAAATAACTAAGCCGCTATTGTACGATTTATTTCTGCACAAGCCCTAAGTAGTTTATTTCGTCATCTTCACTTAGACAATAAAGAAACCTTAAGCCTTGATTTTATTCAAAAAGAGGTAAAATAGCCTTAAAACTTTCTCCCTGTGTGTAATAAGAGATAGTATTTGGCTATTTTTGTTTCACATAGATTATTCATGCGTATAACCATTCTTATTCTTTGCCTGTTTTTTTCTTTTGCCGCCATAGCAC
>DASULB010000548.1:0-6939 GCA_036278455.1 Chitinophagaceae bacterium
TGGAGCTTCTGATATTAATGCTCAATACATTAGGAGAAATGGCTGCCGGATTCCCGATCCATTCAACTGAGAAGGTGGTGATTGCGTAATGCGTATTCAACCAGGAATCAATCCGGCATCCGGCCGCCGGAAGGAGGCGCAGAGCGTCTTAAAAAAGAGGTGCCCACAACCCATCCGATGATCCATCCAAAAACGGCGCCGGCGATCACATCGGAAAACCAGTGAATGCTCATCGATACGCCAAGCCCGATGTAAAGGGCATACAGGGGCGCCAGCAACCGGGCCCACCTGCTTTTCCTAAACAAAAAGAACAAGGCAAAGGCCATGGCGAAGGCGATGGTCGTATGGGAGGACGGCCAGCCCCAAAAAATACCACCGCGCCAGAACCCGAACCTGAACACATGGCTGATGTCGATCAGGGGTGTATGGCCACGAAACGCCGGACCCGGCCGGCCGGTAAAGATCTTATAAAAAGAGGACACCATCCAGCCAAGAAGCGCTGACTGTCCGAGCGCCCAGCCGGTGTTGATCAGGCTGAATTTTTTCATGGCATATCCCCAGACCAACAGGATGACGGGTATCACCACGGGAACAAACGTGCCCAGCCAGACCGCGGAAAAAAGGAAACGGGCCGGTGCCGAAGCGTGAAAATGCATGAAGTACCACCAGTCAAACCCGCTTGTCACCAAAAGAAAGGTCACCATGATCGCCAGTACATGACCCCAGAGGTTCTTTCCGGAAAAGATATCCAGCAACGTATGGAGGAACCGGTGAAAAAGCGGTGGTATTTTCATCCCTGTAAAGATATGCCATTCTGTCATTTTCTGATATTTTCCTTTACCTTTGTTCCTCATGTTTGAACCGGGATGTACCATGATCAAATTTCCACAGGCAGTGACGGATGAAGCGCGACAGGGCGAAAGCTATACCCCCGGCGCACCACCTCGTTCCCCTGCCGGCAAAAGATTCTATATTGAAAGCTATGGCTGTCAGATGAATTTCAACGACAGCGAGATCGTGGCGGCTATCCTGCAGCAGGAAGGCTACGGCGCCACCGGTAATTATGAGGAAGCCGACCTGGTGCTGATCAATACCTGCTCCATCCGGGAAAAGGCCGAGCAAACCGTGCGCAACAGGCTGAACGCCTTCAACAATGTCAAAAAAAATCATCCCGGGATGCTGGTAGGCGTGCTGGGCTGCATGGCGGAACGCCTTAAATCAAAATTACTGGAAGAGGAAAAACTGGTGGACCTGGTGGTCGGACCGGACGCTTACCGTACGCTGCCCGCGCTGATCGGGGAAACGGATGGCGGTCAGAAGGCGGTCAATGTGCTGCTCAGCCGGGAGGAAACCTATGCTGATATCAGCCCGGTGAGGCTCAACAGCAACGGGGTGACCGCTTTCGTCTCCATCATGCGGGGATGCAACAACATGTGTACTTTTTGCGTCGTTCCTTTCACCCGTGGCCGCGAACGCAGCCGGGACCCCGATTCCATTGTCCGGGAATGCCGGGAACTTTTTGAAAAGGGATACCGGGAGGCGACGCTGCTGGGCCAGAACGTGGACTCTTATTATGTTCCTTCCCCCGGTGACGGGGAGCAGGAGATCACATTCGCCCGCCTGCTGGAGAGGGTCGCGGAGATCAGCCCCGAATTACGCATCCGTTTCAGCACTTCCCATCCCAAAGACATTACCGATGAGGTCCTGCATACCATGGCCAGGCATGATAATATCTGTAAATATATTCACCTGCCCGTGCAGAGCGGCAGCACGGCGATCCTGCAACGGATGAACCGCACCTATACGCGTGAGTGGTACCTGGCCAAGATCAAACGCATCCGTGAGATCATGCCCGGCTGCGGCATCTCCACCGACATTATCACCGGCTTTTGTACCGAGACCGAAGAGGACCATCAGCAGACGCTGCGCCTGATGGAGCAGGTCGGCTACGACCTGGCCTATATGTTCATGTATTCCGAGCGTCCCGGCACCCTGGCCGCCCGCCGTTATTCCGATGATGTGCCACCGGACGTCAAAAGCCGGAGATTAAGTGAGATCGTGGCGTTGCAGCACCGGCATCAGGAACGGCAAATGCCCCGGGAGATTGGCAAGACGTTCACGGTACTCATCGAAGGGTCCTCCCGGCGCAGCCAGGCGGACTGGTGCGGCCGCAATGACCAGAACAAAATGGTGGTTTTCCCCAAAGGAGATCATCCATTGAAAAAAGGCGATTATGCAAGGGTAAAAATAAACGCCTGTACGTCCGCCACCCTGATCGGGGAGGTGGAAAAACAATAAGGTCCATTCAGGGAACGGGAACCAGGCCTGTTCCCGTCTGATACACGCAAAAAAATGAGTGATATACAAACCATAAAGAACCGCTTCGGCATCATCGGCAATTCGCCGGCGCTCAACTATGCCATCAAGGTAGCCATGCAGGTAGCCAACACGGACCTGCCTGTGCTCATCATGGGGGATAGCGGCGTGGGGAAAGAAGCGTTTTCCCAGATCATCCATTCCCTCAGCGCCCGCAAGCACAATCCTTTTATCGCCGTCAACTGCGGTGCCATCCCGGAAGGCACGATCGACTCCGAATTGTTCGGTCATGAGAAAGGATCCTTTACCGGCGCCGTAGAGAACCGCAAGGGATATTTTGAAACAGTGAATGGCGGCACCATGTTCCTGGATGAAATCGGTGAAATGCCCATCGGCACGCAGGCGCGCCTGCTGCGCGTCCTGGAGACCGGTGAATACATCAGGGTGGGGTCCTCCAAGGTACAGAAAACGGATGTCAGGATCATTACGGCGACCAATAAGAACCTGCTGGAATTCACCCACGCAGGCAGGTTCCGGGAGGACCTGTATTACCGGCTGAATACCGTTCCCATCCGCGTACCGGCCCTGAAGGAAAGAAAAGAGGATATCCCGCTGTTGTTTAAGAAGTTCGCCATGGATTTCGCCGAACGCTACAGGGTGCCGCCCATCCAATTAACGGAAGAGGCACAAAATATGCTGGTCAGTTATCCCTGGCCGGGTAATATCCGGGAACTGAAGAACATGGCCGAACAGGTTTCCGTCCTCAGCAAGGATAAAGTCATCCGACCGGAGGAGTTACGCCAGTTCCTGCCCGACGAGAACAAGATGCTGCCCGTGCTGGCGCATGCAGGGGGTTCCAGGCCTAATGGTGAATTCTCCTCGGAACGGGACATCCTTTACAAGCTGTTCTTTGATATGAAAAAGGATGTCACGGAACTGAAAAAGATGTTTTTTGATATCCTCCGTAATCCCCATATGGCGGGAGAGGTTGCCTATCAGCAGGGTTATGCACAGGAACGGGTGGAACCTTACGCCTATCAGGGAGAGACCTATCCCTACCAGAACCAGCACGCGCAGGAAGAACGCCCCGCCATCTCGCCCGGACAACCCATCATCCTCTCCGAACAGGACAAGATTGATCAGCATGAGGAGATAGAGGACAGCCTTTCCATCGCGGACAAAGAAAAGGAACTGATCATCAAAGCCCTGAAAAAACACCGTGGCAAACGAAAGGACGCTTCCATGGACCTGGGTATTTCCGAAAGGACCCTGTACAGAAAACTTAAGGAATACCACATCAACGAATAAGCCCGGGTGGGAGAACCCGCGAAGGACACGACGGCTTTCAGATCTGCCGGTCAAAGCCACCGGGGAGACGTAAAACTTAAAAACGTACTTGCTTGAAAAACCTCAAATCAACCTATATTTCGCTTTTCGTGGCGGGCTGCCTCCTGGTATTATGGAGCGCCTGCGGCGTATACAGTTTTACGGGGGCCAGCATTGACCCCGGCGCGAAAACCGTCAACGTGCACTTCATTGAAAACAAGGCCCCTTACAACAACCCCACGTTAAGCCAGAAGCTGACCGACGGATTGAAACAGAAGATCACCTCGCAGGCGGGACTGGCCCAGGTCAATTCCGACCAGGCCGATTATGTCTTTACCGGTACCATCACCGGCTACTCCACTTCGACGGTGGCCGCCACGAACGTGGAACAAGCCGCCACCGCCCGGCTCACGATCACCGTTAACATGGTATTCAAATCCAACATCACTCCCAAGAACGACTTTACGCAGTCCTTTTCCAGGTCCCAGGATTTCAACGCCAGCAAATCCCTGTCACAGGTGCAGGACCAGCTGGTAGACGATATATCAAAGCAGCTGGTAGACGATATTTTTAACAGGGCCTTTGTTAACTGGTAAATCAATTTCGTAACTTTAGCGGGATGACGCATTCAACAGATCTATTGCAACGCCTTTTCGGAAAAGCGGACCTCACAGAAATAAGCACCGGGCAGCTGGACGAAATGGAGAAGGAATACCCCTACTTCGCCCATGCCCACTGGCTGGCCGCCATCAAAAAACGGGATACAGAAGGGGGGCAACAGGCGCTCTACCGGGCCGGTGCCTACGCCTTGCATCCGCTGCGCCTCAAACAGTACCTGCCCCCAAAGGAGCAGGTCAAGCGGGCCTCCGCCGCCATCCCCGCCCCGGCGCCGGCAAAGGAACAGGCACTTTCACCGGCCACCGATGCACCCGCTGCCGACCGGAAACAGACTACTGACAAGCCGGCCGGGCATGCACCGCCGGTACGCCCGCAACCAGCAAGCTCCTTCCCTGATACTCCTGCCAACGGGGCAGCCGGGGAGGCAAAAGGGCCGGCCGGCCAGGACACCCCGGTGGCGCCCATCATTCAGCCCTTATTTACCCAGGATTACTTCGCCTATACCGGCATGAAGCTACCCGACCATGTGGAGAACGACAAACCGCCCACCATGGAACAATTGCACAGCTTTACGGACTGGCTGCGCGCCATGAAACGTCCCAGGGGCACTACGGACCCTGACGTCGGGCAGGATACGGGCTCCCTGGCCGCGCAGGATGAAACCGAAGATGCCGGGATCAGAAAAAGCGCAGATGAGTCCGTGCGCGCGGAGGCCGAGGTGCTGACCGAAGCCATGGCGGAAGTGCGCGCCGGCAAGGGTCAGATCCCCAGGGCCATCGCCATTTACGAGAAATTAAGTTTGTCCAATCCTGAAAAAAGTGCTTATTTTGCGCAAAAGATCGAGGCTTTAAAAAACAAATAATATGCTGATTTTCTTTGCTGTATTGATTCTGATAGCCAGTGTGGTACTCGGACTGTTCGTCCTGGTACAGAATCCAAAGGGCGGCGGGTTATCCGGCACCTTCGGCGGTTTCAGCAACCAGACGATGGGCGTACGGCAAACCACTGATTTCCTGGAAAAGGGAACGTGGGTGCTGATCATCATCATCGCCGGACTGTGCCTTTTTTCCTCTTTCTTTATGACCAAACAAGCCGGCGCAGGACAGGGAAGCATGATAGAACAAAATGTGAATTTGCCGACCCCGCCACCGTCTACCCAGTACCCGGCTGGCGGTGCCCAGTCGCAGCCGCAGGCCCCGGCAAACACACCGGCGCAGGCACCACAACAAGGAAAATAATTCCCTATAGGCTCTTCACCCGTCTTTCCAAAGACGGGTTTTTTTATGACCTGGCGGCTCCCGGATGACCGTATGTATTAATTTTGCCCGGCTATGGTAAAGCAGAAAAGAAAAAAATATCCTTCCGTTCACTTTCCTGACGGCAAATGGAAGTGGATTATTTTTTCGGTCCTCAGCGTGTTGCTGGCGCTGTTGATCTTTTTCACCTACCGGGTACTGGGACCCAACACTGCACCTTTCAGCGACCATAAATTTTTCTATATTCACAGCGGATCCTCCTACCGGCAAGTAGTGAGCGCCCTGGAAGAACAAGGCATCGTCAAACACCTTAAAAGCTTTGAGTGGGTCGCCAGAAAGCTGGACTATCCCACCCATGTCCATGCCGGAAAATACGACATCCATAAAGGGATGAGTAACCTGGCCATCGTACGGCTGCTGCGTTCGGGAAGGCAGACCCCTGTTCGGCTCGTGATCAACAAGCTCCGGACCAAGGCGGATTTCGCTTCGCTGATCTCCGGAAAACTGGAGCCGGATTCCCTGACGATGATGACCTTGCTCAATGACGAGGTTTATCTCCGGCAGTACGGGCTGGACACCAACTCCGCCTTATGCGCCGTCATTCCCAATACCTACCAGTTCTTCTGGAACACCTCCCCGGAGGATGTGTTCGCGCGGCTGGAAAAAGAAAAGGAGAAATTCTGGACCCCGAAGCGACGGGCCGAGGCCGATTCGATCGGGCTCTCCGAACAACAGGTATACATCATGGCCTCCATTGTGGAGGAAGAAACCAACAAAAGCAGGGACAAACCCCTGATCGCCAGCGTGTACCTGAACCGCCTGCGCGCGGGCATGCACCTCGCCGCTGATCCTACGGCACGCTTCGCGGTAGGTGATTTTTCCCTGAGGCGTATCACTTCCAAACAAACAGCCTTCCTGTCGCCCTACAATACTTATCTGCATACAGGGCTGCCACCGGGACCCATCTGCACGCCCTCCATCAAAACGATCGACGCCGTCCTGGATGCGCCCGAAACAAATTATTATTATTTCTGCGCCAAACCTGATTTTTCGGGTTATAACGTATACGCGGCTACTTACACCCAACACCTCAGAAACGCCAGGGCTTATCAGAAAGCGTTAGATTCGTTGCAGATACACTGATAAAAAAAGAGCTGGAGATGATGGGCTGGATAACTTATAATTTCATATGATGAACAGGGTTGGCCGGTTTTTTATGGGGCTACGACTTGTCAGGCTGGTGATCAGTAAGAGTAAAAAGCTCATATTGCCGGGCTTTGAAGGCATACCCCTTTACGATGTACTGTGCTTTTTCTTTAGCGAAGTACAAAAAAGACAACTCACCGACAGGGCCGCTTCCATTTCCTTTTTCTTTCTTTTAGCCATCCCGCCCACGTGTATCTTCCTGTTTACCCTGCTTCCC
>DASULB010000549.1:0-10300 GCA_036278455.1 Chitinophagaceae bacterium
CTTCTGCAACTTATTAATGAAGGAATAGCCCATAATTATGATCTGCAAATAGCGATCAAAAGAATAGAAGCTGCACAAGAGCAGGTAAAAGAAGCCAAATTGCTGGGCTTGCCGGGGCTGGATCTGCAGGTTTCAGCACAGAGCAGCCGTCCGTCCGATAAAAGCCTGACCGGCGCCAGCATAAGTACGTTCCCGGGCAACAATCACATAGAAGATTATTCGGCGGCTTTCTCATTATCCTGGGAAGCCGATATATGGGGAAAGATACGTAGCCGGAAAGAAGCCACAATTGCCGCGTATCTGGAGACTTCGGATGCTGCCAGGGCTGTTCAAACCCGGCTTATCACCGATATTGCCCAGGGATATTACAACCTGTTAATGCTGGATGAACAAATGGAAGTGGCCAGGGAAAACCTGGCCCTGCGCGACAGCACTTTACAATTAACACGTCTGCTAAAACAGGCCACACAAGTAACTGAACTCGCGGTGCAGCAGGCCGCAGCGCAAAAACAATCTACAGCTGCGTTTATCCATCAACTTGAGATGGATAGGTCCCTGCAGGAACATGCATTGAGCATCCTTACGGGGAAGCTTCCGGATAAAATAGCGAGAAGTACACGGCTCTCTCAACTAAAGGTCCCGGATACCTTGTCAACCGGTGTTCCCGCGGCCATGGTCAGCCGTCGCCCGGATGTAAAAGCCAGTGAAATGGCATTGGTGGCGGCTAACGCCCGCGCAGGAATAGCCAAAGCCAATCTCTATCCTTCGCTGAACATTACCGCGGCTGGCGGCCTCAATGCTTTCAAAGCCAGCGACTGGTTTAATATGCCAGGGGCGTTGTTTGGACTGGTGACCGGATCGGTTGCACAACCTATTTTCCAGCATCGCCAGCTAAAAACAGATTGGGAAGTGGCGAAGATAGAACGGGAAGAAGCCGTGCTGTCCTTCCGTCAATCGGTGTTGAATGCGGTAGGCGAAGTGTCCGATGCATTGGTACGGATCAACCAATTAAAACAAATTCAAAAGATCACTGCTATCCGTGTTCACACCCTGGAGCAAGCTGTAAGCAATGCACAGCTGCTGTTTAAAAGCGGAATGGCCAACTACCTGGAGGTGATCACTGCCCAGCAAAACGCCTTGCAGACAGAGTTGAGCCTCGCAGATGTTAAGCGCCAGAGATTAAGCGCCGTGGTAGAGCTGTATGGTGCTTTAGGTGGAGGATGGAAAGTTAAATAGAAGAAAAACAGATAGGATCTGACTAGCGAACAAACCACTATAGAAAAGCCATTGTAAACATCGTTGTTCAAGATGGGCCAGAGTAGCTGACAGGCCCAGACCAAAATAGCCATGCAGATGGGCAACCTATTGGGACAGTAAACTTGTCGGTGAATAGGGTGGCCGGACCTTACATTATTAAATACGAAGAGTAAGATAAACCCCTTACCCGCTCTCCGGACGGCTCTAGTGCAATGATAACTAATGGATAAGTGGGCCGGGGAATCAGCAAAAAGTGGGTGGTGCCTTGTAATGAAGCGGCCTGGAGATGAAAAGATCGCCGCACGGTGGAAGCCGGATGACCTGCTAAAAATGGATGATATTGAGAAAGCTTGCAGACCTTTTTTTGGGAAACAGGCAAATGCTCATAGGGTAGGGTAGCCCGCATTCGGAAAATAAAGGATTGAGAACGGCCCCAATTCAGATGAGCTGAGATCCTCATTAACTTTTTTCTTTTTCGCCATTTTAGGATTGGCCCGAAAAAGGCAGATGTTGTTTATTTAAAATAAATATTATAATGTTGATGATAATCAACAACGTAATGGCGAAATCGAAAAAGCGAGTGCTTCTTCCAAAGTTTCAAAGGCTATTGGAGCAGATTGGCGGAAATATCAAATTAGCTTGGAAATGCAGCGCCCGGAGCTTTACAGGTTGCCGGGTGCGCAAGCATACCACACTAGGCTTTACCATATTAAGAAGTGGAGTCCAAGCGTTTCCCCAGGGGCCTGTGCTCAGTGTCGGGCTTGATCATTCAAAGTGAGGAATACTGTGCCTAAAGACCTGTAGTGAACAAGCCGATCCCGGCACTTCGGGTAGGCTATTATTTCGTTAGAAGATTCAATTCGTGACGCAGTAAATGGCAGAACAGCATGCACTGTGCGACTTGTATCGGTATCTGTCTTGCATGGGGTTAAAGGGTTAAACCACAAAGTTTCTGAAATCAAATAGATTTTGGCTACAACAATCGCAGATTCGGTTACATCTGTTTTACCATGACAGCGCATCTTTGCAGAAACAAAAGAGGAAAATCATGAAAATTACGATTACAGGCTCATTGGGCCACATCGGTAAACCTCTGACACAGGATTTGGTTGAAAAGAAACACGAAGTTACGGTTATTAGCAGCCAGGCCGAAAGGCAGAAGGAAATTGAAGCGTTGGGAGCAACAGCTGCCATTGGCAGATTGGAAGATGCGGATTTTCTTACAACTGTCTTTGCTGGTGCAGACGCGGTTTACACTATGACTCCACCACCCAATATTTTTGCCCAAAATACCGAAGTCATTGGTGCTGTTCACAGGCTTAGCAATAACTATATGCAAGCCATCCAGCAAGCAGGGGTAAGACGGGTAGTGCATCTCAGCAGCATTGGTGCTCATATGGATAAAGACAACGGCATTCTGCGATATGCTTATGAGATAGAACATATTTTGAAGCAACTGTCCTCCGAAGTTTCGATTACTTTTATGCGTCCTGTCGGATTTTATTACAATTTACTGGCCTTTATACCTGCGATAAAGGGGCTGGGCGTTATTACATCAAATTATGGCGGAGATGACAAAAATCCCTGGGTTTCAACTGTAGATATCGCTGCAGCCATTGTTGATGAACTGACAACTTCGCAGCCGGTGGAAAGAAAAGTACGTTATATAGCCAGCGATGAACTTAGCTGCAGCGAGGTTGCTCATACATTGGGAACTGCCATCGGTAAGCCGGATCTAAAGTGGAAAATTATCCCGGATGAACAGGCATTAAGCGGTTTGATAACCGCAGGAATAAATAAGGACACCGCCAAAGGCTTCGTGGAAATGAATGCAAGCATGCACAGCGGCAAATTATATGAAGATTATTATCTCAACAGGCCGGTACCCGGCAAAGTAAAGATGGCGGATTTTGCCCGGGATTTTGCTAAAGCATACCGTCGAAATTAATTTATAACGATTAAAAAACAACGATGAAAACCGTATTAATAACAGGAGCCAATCAGGGAATTGGTTTTGAAACGGCCAGACAACTGGCACATCTTGGATATTTTGTCTACCTGGGTAGCAGGAACAAAAACAAAGGGGAAGAAGCCATAAATAGGCTAAAACAGTCCGGGGCCGCCAATATTGCTTTTGTTGAGCTGGATGTTACGAATATTCATTCTATCAAACAGGCAAGGCAGGAACTGGAAAACAAAGTAGATGCTTTGGATGTTCTTGTCAATAATGCAGGTATTTCTGCATCGCAACCACAAAATATATCTTCCGTGGCATTGGAGAATCTGCGAAACGTATTTGAAACCAATTTTTTCGGCGCTGTTCAAACGACACAGCAATTCCTCCCACTTTTAAAAAAATCCGTCCAACCGGTTATCGTCAACGTTTCAAGTGGATTAGGTTCCTTGTCAATTCACAATGGCATATCAAATTCGAATTTTAAAATCTATGATGCTTACAGTTGCTCCAAAACGGCATTAAACGCGTTTACAGTAATGCTGGCAAATGAACTTAAAGACACTGGTTTTAAGATAAACAGTGTTACGCCTGGTTATACGGCAACCAACCTGAATCAATATCGCGGTACAAAGACGCCCGAGGAGAGCGCGGGCGTAATCGTAAAATATGCTACACTGGATAGCGACGGGCCAACCGGAAAGTTCTTTAACAATGATGCCGAAGTGCCCTGGTGACCTGCTTTCTGAAAAGTGTATATATTAAAAGAGATAATCGTTAACAGAGAAAAACACGTTAAAATGAGTACAAAAAACAAAACTGCCTTAATTACCGGCGGCAGCCGGGGTCTGGGACGTAACATGGCTTTGGCTATCGCGAAAAAAGGAATAGACGTCGTGATCACTTATCATTCCAACAACTCTGAGGCGGAGAAAGTGGTGAAGGAAATCCGTGCATTGAGGCAAAAGGCATACGCATTCCAGCTTGATACCCGCAATCTCCGCCAATTCGGAGAATTTGTTACACAATTAACCGGAGAGCTGCAAACACAAAACGATAGCCCTAATATTGATTTTCTCGTCAATAATGCCGGAACCGGGCTATATGCCCTGGCAAGTGACACGACAGAAGAACAACTCGACGAAATTTTCAATATTCATTATAAAGGTGTCTTCTTCCTGACGCAAAAGCTGTTGCCTTACCTGAATGATGGTGGTGGAATCATTAATATTTCATCGGGACTGACGAGAATTATCATGCCCGGCTCTTCCGTATATGGTTCCATAAAAGGCGCAGTAGAAATCTACACGCGTTATTTGGCGAAGGAATTAGGTGGCAGAAAAATCCGGGCGAACGTAGTGGCACCAGGCGCCATTGAAACTGATTTCGGTGGTGGACGCACCCGCGATAATAAGGAAATTAATGCCCGGATTGCGTCCCTGACAGCCTTGGGACGTGTTGGACTCCCGGATGACATTGGCGGCGTGGTTGCCTTCTTGTGTACGGAGGATGCCTATTGGATCAACGGGCAGCGTATCGAAGCTTCCGGAGGACAATCCATTTAAAAAAGGATAACTTTGTGGTATGCCTCATACAAAGCCCTTCCGGGTTAAAACGATTAGTGAACTTCATCGCATGCGCGGATTGCCACAGCCGGAACATCCGCTCGTCAGTATAGTGGACTACGCAGCCATGCGCCCGGGAGAAAATATACCTATCACGCTGGATTTCTATTCGGTCGCTATTAAAAGGGGAGTGGGTAAATTATTTTACGGACACCAGCAATATGACTTTGACGAAGGTGTCATGTATTTTTTGGCGCCCAACCAGGTATTGCGGTCAAACCCCGGAGCAAGCGCGTCCTCCGACAGGTCGGGGTGGATATTGTACTTTCATCCCGACTTTTTGTGGAATACTAATTTGGCGAAGATTATACGGCAGTACGACTTCTTTGATTATTCCGTCCATGAAGCTTTGTTTCTTTCTCAAAAAGAAGAGGATGTGATAAATGGAATCGTTCAGAATATTAAACAGGAATACCATTCGAACATTGATAAGTTCAGCCAGACCATCATTATCTCGCAAATAGAAACCCTGCTAAACTACTCCAAGCGGTTTTACGAGCGACAGTTCATTACTCGCAAAGTAATCAATCATCAGATACTCGACAGGCTGGAAAATTTATTGGATGACTATTTTGGCAAGGGCAATGCGGGACTGAGGGGACTGCCGGGAGTTCAGTTTATTGCCGATACTTTAAACGTTTCTCCCGGTTATCTGAGCGGACTATTGAAAAACCTTACCGGAAAAAGTACCCAGGAACACATCCATGAAAAACTTATTGAAAAAGCGAAGGAAAAACTTTCGACCACCGATCTATCGGTGAGTGAAATTGCATATGAATTAGGCTTTGAACATGCGCAGTCTTTCCACAAATTATTTAAAAGTAAAACCCATCAGTCTCCGCAGGAGTTTCGCTCGGCATTTAATTGATACACTATCGGGGAACATCCCGGACTTCGTTTCAATCTAATGGTTAACATTTGTGCAGTAAATAACTGAATATGTGGGTGATGATATGAGGATTGGAAATTAAGAAAGTCTCTCCATGTTTGAAGGGCCCTGCCGGCTTGGAATGCCTTTTGACCGGGCTAAACTTATTGAATGGGCGATTAAGACATCGGTCTGTTTATAGCAAAACAATATCCTAATTGCCGAATATTGGAATGAAAGGGTAATAATTAACGTTATTATGGACAATTGAAAAGACTAGATGAAATCGCTTTTACGCTAAAAGTAAGTTTTATTATCATGGGAGAGGTTCTTAAATTATCCTGATTAAATAAGCAGCCGTTAAACATGTTCTGACTTCTTAAACAACCTTTGCCAGATGGTTTTACAGCTTCGGCCAGGGTTGTATGATCTTTCGAATTCATGGCATTTTGAATGATATTCCTGGAAGGATATATGGCAGCCCCTCCTACCACTTTCGTCTTGACAGATTTCACCTGTGCCTGTGTAAATACAAACGTGGATAATAATGGAGTGACAATGCCACAGATTTTTGCTGTTATATTTTTCATTTTTAGTATTTTAAATAGCTGAAGAATAATTTGTCCTTGAACCGGTCTATACTTATTACGAGATTTGTGTGACGGTGGATTTAAATATAAAATTGATTATTCAGTGAATATTCAACAAATATTTTTAAATAGTTGTAGAGTACTATAGAATGCCAAAGTAAAGCTGATCCTATTTTCTCAAGAAACAAGAAAAAGAAATTAACCGGGAAGAATTAGAAATAAATAAGGAAGAAAGGGTATTCCGCTTCTGGAAAGATCAGATTTTTCCGATCACATACATCTGATCCATGGTAGGAGTAGAACTACCTACTTGTTTTTCCAATGTAATGGCGAAAGCTTGTACCTGGCCGGCGGCTAGTTCTTTCATCGCTAATGGGCCTTTTTCCGTGGCTGGATTATACATACCCATATTTACCGGCTTACCATCCACGATGGCCCATAGCTGATAAGCCATTCCTGTCGGGGGTACAGGGAGGTTAGTGGTGCCCAGATAAGTGTTCCGGTTATGAGGATCCCAATAAACGGTGGCCATCATTCCGGGATGTTTATCCCCACCTTCCATTACTACAGGTCTCATCGCTGGGTTCATCAGTACTTGCATGTCGCTTTCTACCTTTTCCAACCTGGTTTCGATGGTCTGGTTCCGGGTAACCAATAATTGTTGACTTTGCACAAGGGCTGTATAACGGTCTCTGGACTTTTGATACTTACCAATGTAGATACTGTTAATAACCACACTTCCTATCAGTAATAATATGGCTGCCGCCGCGATCCTTTTCCAGGTGCGAAGGGCATGAAACCCAGTATTTTCTTTGGGTATTATTTTTGCATCGGTTGTTACGGGAGATAAATCTTGTTCACGACGGATGGCATTTAAGATACGGGGTTTTAAAGTTGAGGGAGGTTGAACGGCATGCAAATTACTATATTCACCCAATGCTTTTTGATATGATGCTATTACGTCCCGTATTTCAGGATAAGTGGCAGCCATCGTCTCCACGCTTTGGTTTTCCTCAGAAGAGGTAAGACCAAGGATGTAGTTTTCGATGATTCCGGATGATATGTATTCTTCTATATTCAAAATATAATCATGATATATTTAACAACCTTCTAAGTTCAATTAAAGCATTGCGTACCCGTGTTTTTACGGTTCCCAAAGGTAAATTTAATTCATGGGCAATCTCTTCCTGGGTGAATCCATTAAAATACGCCAGATCGATGACCCTTCGATGATCTTCATTCAATGCTGAGAGTACTTTATCCAACCCCAAATGATCTACAAAAGGAAGGCTGGAGGTTTCTGCGGTATTATCATATACGTCATTATCCAGCGCCTGGATTTTTTGCGATTTGCGAAAATCCCGGGATCGAAGGGTGTCGATAGCTGTATTTCGGGCGATCCGAAGTATCCAGGTATAAAGCCGCCCTTTGGAATCCTCGTAATGACCAATGTTACGGTAAATTTTCAGAAAAACTTCCTGCAGAATATCTTCTGCTATTTCCGGGTGGCTAACTATTTGAATAATCACGCCATATAAAGTAGCACCATAGTGGTCATACAAATAGCTGTAGCCGCTTTCTTCACCCTGTTTCAACAGCGCTATCAGTTCCGATTCGGAATATGTGACTTGACTTGACAAAATATTAGAGGTCCTTGAAGCCCTAAAAGTACAATGATTATTTTAAAATATTACACGATGATTTAATAAAGCCCTTGGCTTATTGTTATTTGATCATTTCAAAGCAGGATTATTGAAAACTGCTATTAAAATGAGATTGAAGGACGGATGATCTTTCTTTTGAAAGAAAAAAATCTGAATATCTCTGAGATCACCGATGAAATAGGGTTTCCCGGCCATTCATCTTTCACACAGTACTTGAAAAAGTATTGGGTGTTAGCACAGGCGAATATCGGCAGCGGCTGTAAATTGTACTGTTCATGACCGCTCTATTTGCCAGGTTTATACTATCTTTTTCAAATGAAAACGGATTGAGCTACATTTTGTAACTTGGTGAGATAATAAATACCAAATACAAAAAAGAATTTGTGAGCTACATTGAATCGGATTGGATTTATGTGAAAGTATAGCAATAAGCGGAGAAAGCATCTTTTTGACCAAGAAAGCAATTTAATGGAACAGGATAAAAATATACCAAATACCGATTCTTCAGCATTGAGGAACGTTCGACCCGATATATTTTATAAAGTGGACATTGTGGTGATTGGTGCGGGACAAGCGGGTTTGTCGGTAGCTTACCATTTAAAAAGAGCGGGTATAGAACCGGGGAAGGGTTTTGTGGTATTAGATGATGAGTTCGGCCCCGGGGGTGCCTGGCAACATCGATGGGATTCACTCACGCTGAGCAATGTAAACGGCATCAATGACCTGCCCGGAATGGGTTTTGCTAACGCTGTAAACACAAAGGATAAAGAATTGCAAGCAAATATTGCAATTCCAAAGTACTATGAGAAATATGAAAAAGCGTTTGAACTTCCCGTAATTCGTCCCATAAGGGTGACCGAAGTTATAGAGCGAAATGGGCGATTTGTGATCCGAACAAATGGCACTCAATACAGTGCCCGGGGGTTGATCAATGCTACCGGTACCTGGAAAACACCCCTTTGTCCAAAATACCCTGGATGGCAGAAGTTTCAAGGAAGGCAATTGCATACGGGCGAGTACAAAAACGCAGCAGAGTTCATCGGGAAGCATGTCATCATTGTAGGAGGTGGAATTTCAGCTGTACAATTGTTGGGTGAAGTTTCGGAGGTAACCCAAACCACTTGGGTGGCCCGTCGATCTCCTGATTTTAGAAGATATGAATTTACTCCCGAGTTAGGACGCGAGGCTGTAGCGATGGTGGAAAAAAGAGTGCGAGCAGGTTTACCACCTAAGTCGGTAGTATCCGTTACCGGCTTGCCGATTACTCCCGCTATTGAAGCAATGTTGAAAAAAGGCGTTTTGGATCGAAAACCGATGTTTGAAGAAATTACCGAAACAGGTGTCCGGTGGGCAGATGGAACGACAGTCGATGCCGATGTTATTTTTTGGAATACGGGCTTTCGTCATTCATTGGATCACCTTGCTCCTTTGAAGTTGATGAATGATAAAAACGGGATTGAGATGTCCGGAAAGTTAGCCACGCAAGTTGCCGGTGACCCGCGGATCCATTTAACCGGATATGGTCCATCTGCTTCCACTATTGGCGCCAACCGTGCTGGCCGCGCTGCTGCAAAGGAGTTGATTGATTTTCTACAATTGTAAGATAACGAAGTTCCTTAATAACATTTATGGAAGAGCCTGCGCTTTCAGACTTCTATCTTGGAGGTGGAACGAACCTGGCAATTAAATATAACCATAGAGTTTCTATTGATATTGATCTTTTCTCGTCTGGTGTAGTGGGAAGGAAGAGAATGCATGAAATTGAGGCTATTTTAAGGGAAAAGTACGCGGAGCATAACATAGAGTTAGAGTTGGAAAATGCGAAATCAGAAAACATTTCTTTTATAAGATGTGAAATCAGTCGTAATGATGAGGACATTAAAATTGAGATCATCCAGAATATAAAAATGTTGCACCCGCCCGAAATCACAGCCGATGGAATTCGGCTAATAAATGATTTGGATATCGCAAGTCTTAAATTATTGGCTGCCTCTGATAGAGGGGAACAGAAAGATTTTTACGATTTGTAATTACTTTCTGAAAAACATGGATTGGGTAGGATTTATGATATGCTTAGGGAAAGACATAAACAATTTGTGCCAGGTACTGATGATAATATTTTCAATCTACCTGTCCATAAACCCAAAGAAGATTTGAAAACACATCTTACCGCTCTTGGAGACTTTAATAAAGCAAGGGACAAAAGTATTCCTGGAAACCGTGTACAGTTTACTGATGATTCTATTATAAGAATGCCTCTTCCTGTGCTTAAAGATAGATGGATACCAAAAGTCAAAGCTCTGGCAAATGAACTTGATCTTAAGTTTAATGAAACTGAAAAG